>JAHJDP010000024.1 GCA_018831195.1 Candidatus Eisenbacteria bacterium
ATGCCTTGGACACAAACGATTACTAAAACGATTGCGGCCCAGTTGGTAGAGCCGTACATTGAGCCTCCCTGTGATTGCCTTGTCACCAAGGCAGATTCTATCAAAGTGCTGTTAGATTTGGGATTCATCCCATACAAGAAAAGGGAAAGGCCCCCGCCTTGCGAGGGCCTCACCCGTAGCACATATGCTACCCAACACAAGTCTATTATCCCGCCGCACTCCTCAGAACACAATCAACAAACATACATACACTGGCGCTGAGCCGTGATTCAATCTCTGAATCCACCAATCGTTGACGCGCCTGCCCCGCGACTGTTCCAGTACATCGCCCGCTCAACCATTATAGGTCTGCCTGACGTTTGGCTGGCAACTAGAATAGCCGCTCGCCCACTCGATACTTCGTCATTCATATCGTAAGTCTTGCGTGAATTCGCTTCTATGGTGTCGGTGAAAGTGATGGGATAGCCCCCTCCAGAAGGGTAATACCTGACTTCGATATCCACATCAACATCGTTTGGATTCTGTACTAGAGTCCAAGTTTCACATCCGTTACTAGTATCACCATCGGGCAAGTAGAAGACAGTGTGCGGCGCATCAATCCCTATGGTCCCATGACAAGCTTCACCAAGAGAGGAATCAGATCCCCAGTACATCGCCCTTTCAGCGATTATCGGTTGAGAACCATGAATGCGCGTTGAGAAGTCCGTATTGGGTAGTGAATCATTTACTCGTATCGTCTTTCTTGAACTTGCCGGAATTGTGAAATCTGGCTGTTGCACTGGCCCCGATTCAGTCATGTATGTCACGGTGACATCCGATTCGGAGTCATTTGGATTCTGTATTAGGATGTACGTCGTGAATCCCCAATCAGTCGTTCCCTCGGCCAGATAATAGTCCTCGGACGCACTCATCGTTCCAATGGATCCATGACCCTCTCGGCGATTATTGCGGTACATTGATCTTTCAGGAATGATAGGAACATCGGAGACTATCATGATTGACGCATCTCTCTCGCCAATGTCATCAGCCATGTTAAAGGTTGCTCGTGAATTCGCAGCGATCTTCTTTGCCTTCATTACCGGCGAGTCGCCCTCAATCATGTAGGTAATACTGCAGTTCGCTTCTTGGCTCCCGGAGTTCTGTATCAGTAACCACGTCTCAAAACCCCAAGATGAGCTCCCCTCAGCCAAATACCAAGTCTTTGCATCACCAGTGCACCCAATGCTTGCATGGGTTTCAAATGAATTAGCGCCAGGCCCCGTCCATGTCATCGTCCTGTCAACTGCAATGGTTGTGGAGAGGTCCTCACACAATATCTCTGTCGAGAAGTCCTTCTCACCACCGAGTGCTTCGATTAGATAGTCATTCGTAAGCGTCGTTTGGCTCCTGGCTTCAAGGACTATCGTTTCCTCAACAACAGTTCCATTTGTTGGCAAGTACCTTGCCGTGACGGTCTTATTGGTTGTGTTGGGGTTCTCAATGTTGATTTCTGTCTGGAATCCCCACGCCGTTGATCCCTCTGCTAAATACCAGGACGGAAGTGATCCCTTTGACCACACCTGACATCCGGTATTTGGTGTGTAGTTTCCGGCGAATAGGTTATCCCCGCGCAGCGTCATCGCGGTAACCTGATCTCCAAGGGGCCGAGCGTTGTCCTTGATCCAATTGGCGCCGTCCCAGAACAGCACTTCGCCGCCAGCGTTGTTACCTGTTCCAGCGTAGAGCCGGCCCCGGAACACAACGAGTGCCCTGACTACCGAATTATCTTCGCTCCCAAGACCGTCCTGACCCACCTTAGTCCAGTCGCTGCCCCCTTTGTACTCCCATACCTGCCCACCAGTTCTCCAATTCATGGTTCCTGCGAAAAGAGAACCGGATGAGGAGTGAAGAGCCCAAGATCCATGGTTATACTTCGAGCCAAACCCCGAGGTGTTCACTTTGACCCACGGATTTGTTCCATCATATCTCCAGATCTCACAACCCGTGTCATCGTTATATACGCCTGCATAAAGGAAGCCTTCATGAACCGCCATGCTCGTTACGGCTATGTTCTCTGGGTTTCCGAATCCATCAACGTTTGCTTGAGCCCAGTTCGAGCCGTCGTAAGAAAAAACTCTCCCGACCCCCTCAGTGCCACAGTAGAGTTTTCCGTTATATACGGTCATACACCAGATAGTCCAGTTGTGTGGATCTCCCCAGCCCGGAGTATTAGCAAGTACCCAATCGATCGCCCCGCTTGGCCATGTGCGGACCTCGCTTCCAGATTCATTCTGGGTTCCGACGTAGAGATGACCGTTGTATTCGGCCAAAGCATAGCCCTTCCAGTTCTCGGGGTTGCCAAAGCCCTTTGACCCTTTCCTTCTCCAACTCGTGCCGCCGGAGTATTCGTAGAAGAAACCGTCTGATGAAGCATATGTGCGCCCTATTGAACTCGTGAATAGGCAGTCAATGTAGCTAAGACCGCTTCCGAAACCATTCTTATTGACTTGAACCCATGTCGAAGAAGCATGCGCGTCCATCCCATACAGGCAAGTTGACGCGATGATTGTGCACACAAATGAAATGGCAATAACGATTTGCTTGTTTCTATGTCGCATCTACGGATTCCTCCCCTTCGATACTTTTCAGGACTCTGTGGGCTTGACTCGCGGCTATCCCGAATAGCTGTTGATATCGACGTCCGCTG
>JAHJDP010000025.1 GCA_018831195.1 Candidatus Eisenbacteria bacterium
CCCTTGCTTGCAATTTTCCGCTCTCTTGTGCTTCTTTTCATTAGAGGCTCCCTTCGTTTTTAAAACGATTTCTGGTTGACTGTGGAATCTTTCCACAGGGGAGCCTCTACTTCAATTTTCAACTAAATTCAGGATATCCTCGGCTCTGTTGGACGTATCCGATATCATCGATGATGATCGCGGCATAGTTTCCAAGACGTTTCAGCTTTGAGGCGATCCTCAGTTCACGCTTCGCCACCAAAAGCTCCTGGACCAACAGCGAACACTGAATGAAGAGGACTCGGTGCCCCTGTTGGATCAGTTCTTGGCCGATGGCGCAAAGGAGATGCGTTTTGCCGCTGCCCGGATTCCCAAAAGCCAGGACGTTCTCGCATCTCTTCAAAAAACCCCCATCGAGTAACGCCTTCACCTGAAGCCGGGCCTTCTTCGGCATTCGATTCATATCGAGCGTAGACATATTCTTTTCCAAAGGCAGCCGTGATTCTCGCAAGAAGCGTGCAATGCGTCTCTCACGACGCTCCGCGATCTCCCGCTGAACAAGCTCAAAAAGATATTGTTCGTATCCAAAAGATTCCTGGGTTGCCCGGACCGCCTCTCCTTCGTAGCACTCACGAATCGTTGGCAGGTGAAGATCTCTCAGATGCCCTTCAAGACGGCTATTCAGCTGATCAAGTGACATTCTTCCACCTCCTCCCTCAAAAAGATGTCATAGCTCACCAGCTCAACGTCGTCGATCGCCACCTCTGTTGGACCAGGTCTCCTGACGGCACTCCCAAGTGCCGCCTTGATTGTGTCTTTACTGATCGGGTGATGATTCAGCAAGGCATATTGCAGGACCGCATCGACCTCGGCCTCACCCTCCTTGGCTGCCAACTCTAAAATACCAAGATATTCACGTGAGGCACGGCTGGGGCTCGTCTTCTGAAGCATGTCGTAGACCATGCGGAAATAGAACGTGGGGAAAAGATCTTCCCGATATCGATAGTTTTCAAAAGCCCCGGGCTTGCGAACCAAACTGTCGATTAGATGGCGGTAATTGATCTGGTGTTTTCCCTCGCCCCGCAACCGGGGAAACTCATCCACTTTCCTCTGAGCGTACCAAACCTCGATCTTCTCAGCGTCAACCCAGACATCCACCGTCTCGCCCTGGAGCCGGCTGTGGACCGAATAAACATTCTTCAAAATCCGAATCGTGCTTCCCTGGCCAACGGGTACCTTCAGATGGCGACGGGAATCAAGACGGGTTCTCGGAAGGGATCGTAATACCGCCAGCTCTTCCGCTAGACGTTCACTCCGGCCAGCATTCAGCTCTTTCAAAAGACTTTCGAGAAAGCCGGCGTACTCCTCCCGTGATACAAAATCACGATACCCTCTCAGCATCAAAGCCTGATCGACAGCCTGTTTGAATCGATAATGACGCTGTTCGACATCACCGTTTTCGTGAGGCTCTCTAACACGGATCTTGAGCCCTACCAGTCCGTAATGGTCCAACAACGCCTGATATCGCTGCGTAAACTCCTTTGGATGCTCTGTCTTCTGCACCGCCGTTGTCAGTTGGTCCGTCTGGTGGTTTTCCGGTACACCTCCCAACTCCCACATAGCATTTTGAAGCCCCTGGCTCAAACTCTCAAAGCTCTCCGAAAAACAAATCGTCGCATCTTCCCAATTCGAATAGGTCAGCACAAAATGATAAACCATGTGCAGAAAAGGGACTCCGCCAATCATGACTCCCAAATCATCCATGTTGGTGAAATCAGACTGACTCAACCGGCCGGGTGTGTGCTTCTGGGCGAAGAAAACTTCTTTTGCAGGTCCTTCCGTCGCCCGCCAGACTTTGATCCGGCGCTGCAAGGTCCTCAGCTGACCATCTTGATATTTCCCGGGAGATTCCTTCTGGAGATATTTGAAGAGCGTTACGGCTTGGAGACCCGAATTAATGTCCAGGAAGCCCAAAATCTCTTCCCAAACACCCTCGAAGGCATCCTCGCGGGACGAATCCTTGCGAGAGGTGGGAGGCCTCTCACTGGGTAACTCACCACTTTTCAAATACTTACGCGCGGTCTTCTCGCTCATTCCGGCCTTGGCTGCCGCCAACTCCAGAGTCTTTTCTCGTTGAATGAGTTTTCTCAATTTTCTCACCTGCTGGTTTGTAACCATCTAAGTCTCCTAACTTGAAGTCCTAGATGGTATTATCGGCAGCGAGAACCGGTAATTTTGTTTGTCGTTCACCGGGAATTTTCAGTGTCGTTCATCAGTAGTCCTTGATCTCATAGGAGACCTCTACGACGTCGAGTCGGATCTTCCAGTTTGGAATCCGCTGCATCCTGAAGCGGAACAGCATGAATGTTTATTGGAGCGTAAGAGGATCCGCAAAGAGAGATCGTCATCGATTGTTGATGGTATCAGTGATTGGGCGATCG
>JAHJDP010000026.1 GCA_018831195.1 Candidatus Eisenbacteria bacterium
CCCTTGCTTGCAATTTTCCGCTCTCTTGTGCTTCTTTTCATTAGAGGCTCCCTTCGTTTTTAAAACGATTTCTGGTTGACTGTGGAATCTTTCCACAGGGGAGCCTCTACTTCAATTTTCAACTAAATTCAGGATATCCTCCGAAGAGTTACTTGACCTTTCTATCAAAGACTTCAGAATCCTTAACTATCATGATTGTGAATCATCAGTCCGCTCCCATTGAACTAAAGCGCCTTGCCGGATTTCTGCGAGGACCGCTGCTCCTTGTCATCTTGGCGGCCTTTTTGTTTTACAACCCATCCGCTGCCGATACCGCGAATCCTGACAGTGAAAGCGCCGGAGCCCAAATTCTCTTCCAGCGTCATACCGCGATCATGGCCACGATCGATTCTTTGAGAGATGCGAGTCTTCCAGAACAGGCCCTGGCCTTGGCGGCGACCCAAGTGACGACCGCCAGAGCCGAGCGGGACTCATCCTTTCTCCTACAACTGATGATGCGGCAGGGAAGCATTTGGTCCGGGTTTGGACAAGTCCGCCAAGCAGAAGGCACCCTGCGTGAAGCGCTCCAGCTTGCGGAAGCTCAACAGGACTCCGCAGCGCTCTGCTTCGTGCTCCGATGGCTGAGCGTCGCCGTTTCCGGCCAGGGTCGGGGTTCCGAGGCGTATGAAATGTGTCAGCGTCTCCTCAGCCTTGCACGCGAACAAGACAGTCCAATGTATGAGGGCTGGGCCTTGGTCGGTTTGGGATGGCAAACGCTGTCAGCGGGAAAGGCCGCCGAGGCGACTGAGCTGTATCGCCAGGCCATTCACGCATTGCGCCGTGAAAACATCGCCGACGGATTGGCCTGGGCCTTGAACGGCATGGGAATCGCTCTTGGGCGCCTCGGCGCCTACGATCAAGCGCTGGTCCACTTCCGCCAGGCTGCGGCCGCCGCGGAGAATATCGAAATTGAAAACTCGCGGCGGTTTGTTTTGGGCATTGTGCTGAACAACCTTGCGACCCTCGAATTCAATTTCGGCGACCCGAGTGTCGCCGCCGGGCATTTTCGAGAGGCGCATGAGCTTCACATTTCCGAGGGAAATCAGCGTGCCGCGATGATGCCGGGACTTAACGCGGCCATGTGCCTTACACAAATCGGTCGCCGTACTGAAGCCATTGAAGCGATGGAGAGCTTAGCGGAGATCTGCCGGAGGGAAGGATACCTGGATCTTCTTGGCAGCATCTTGAATAAGCTGGCTCCGATCTATCGTTTGCAGGGCCGGAATTCTGACGCTGCCAAGGTTTGCCGGCAGTCAATGTCATTGGGAGATGCGCTGCCGACGCATACTCAGGCGGAGGCGCATATCTTCTTGGCTCAAACCTTAAGCATGTCGGATAGCTGCGAGGCGGCCCTGGCGGTGCTGGATAAGGGCGCGCATCTGCTGGAGTCGGCGCCGGATGCGCAATTCAATCTGAGGCTGAGGTCCGAGCGCGGCTGCGTTCTCAGGAGGTCAGGCCGCAACAGAGCCGCTCTCCCCTATCTTCTAAGTGTGGCGGGAGAAGAAGGAAAACAGGGCCTATCACGCCTCAGGCTCGAGGCCTTGGTCACGGCGGCGCTGGCTTACCAGGCGCTCGGCAAACCGGACAGCGCGCTGGTGCTGCTGGAGCAAGCGGCCGCGGATTGGGAATCCGACCGTGGCGTGCCGCTGGATCCAAAGTGGCGCGAGCAACGCGGCGCCTGGAGTCGAATGCTCTACACCGATCTCGCCGATCTCCTTCTGGATGATGGAAGCGGCCTTCCAAAGATTGAACAAGCACGCCGGGCGTTCGACCGATTGCAATGCTTTAAAGCGAGAACGCTCATGGAGAGGGTCCACGGTCCGGGCTCGCCACAAATGATCCCGCCCGCGAATGCGCCGATGGAAATCACGACTCTGGATCTCTTGCAGACAGAAGGCCTGCGACCGGGAGAACTTCTGCTGGATCCATTCTTAGGGCCTGACTCATCGATTCTCTTCGCGGTCACGTGCGGAGAATGCCGTGCCGTCAGGCTTCCTTCCGAAGAAATTCTGGCGCCCAAACTGCACCTGTATCGCTGCATGATCGAGGATCCTCCTTCCTCCGCCAACCTGATCGACCTCCAGCTTCTCAATGACGTCGGCAAGACGCTTGGGCAGCAGCTGTTCGGTGAGGTGGCTGATCTCCTCGACGCTTGCGATAGGATCATGATCGCGCCGGATGGGATTCTGAATCTGCTGCCGCTGGCTGAACTTCTCCCCGCTTCACAAAAGGGCGTACCGGCGCCGGCGCGACTGAAGGAAGTCGTCCGCGTGCCTTCCGCTTCCTATCTCGTTTGGCTGCGCCGAAAATCCGCCGCGCCGGAGATCGACAGGGAAACGCGCATTCTAGCCATCGCCGCCGCGCGGGGAAAGGACGGGCAGGCATTACCCGGCGCCATCGACGAGGTGCATCAGCTTGCCAAAAGCTTTCACAATGTCGAGGCAATGATTGTTAAAGCGGATAGCTGCCCGGATCTCCTCACTGAAAGGTTGGCCGATTATGATCTACTGCACCTGGCCGCACACACTGACGTGGACGATAACTCTCCATGGCGCTCCGCCATCCAGCTCTCTCCCGGTGCGGAGGAAGGATTCCTTTACGCCGATCGTATAACCACGCTACCGTTGCAGGCGCGTTTAGTCGTGCTCTCCAGCTGCTCCTCCGCGGGCGGACCCATTCTGTCAGGTGAGGGCGTGCTCGGTCTTTGCACGGCTTTTCTGAGCGCCGGTGTGCCGGCCGTCGTGGCCACGCTTTGGGACGTGGACGACAAATCCACGGCTCAGTTTGTGGGGCGATTTTACCGTCATTTGGCGTCCGATGACAACGCGGCCGCGGCTTTGGCGGCAGCGCAGGAAGAGATGCAAGCCAATCCGCGCACGCGGCACCCCTACTTTTGGGCCGGCTTTATCCTGACCGGCGATGGTGATATCCGCGTGAATCTGACACGACGCGTCCATCCGCTGGGGTATCTACTGGGCGCGCTGGCTCTTATAATGATATTCATGATTCTTGCATTCCGGATGTGTTTAACCAAATGAAGAGCATCGATCAATTGAGCGATGATGCGCTCGTTGAGCTTGCTCAGCGCGGCGCCGAAGATCCCGAGGCGCGGCGTGCGGCTGCTGTTCTCTTCGGCCGCTATTCCGGGCGGGTGTACATTTGGGCATTTCGCTATGTCAAGGATCACGATCGCGCCAAGGATTTGGCGCAGGATGTCCTGCTCAATGCCTGGCGTCGACTGCCCACCTATGAGCCAAGATCGCGGTTCTTCGCCTGGCTTTTTACAATCACCCGGAATCGGTGTCTCAATGCGTTGCGGAAGCAGCCGCTGTTGCGCGACGAAGTGATTGAAGTTGACAACTTGGCTGGAGATCAACCGGATCCAGGCGAGAAGTATTCTGAGAAAATCAACGAAGAGGAGATTTACTCTCTCTTGCGGCAAACGCTGGACCCGCAGGAACAAGATGCAATCTATCTGCGCTGCTTCGAGCGGATGCCGGTTGATGAAATATCTAATTTTCTGGGAATCAAGGGTTCCGCCGGCGCCCGCAGCGTTTTGCAGCGCGCGCGCCGAAAACTGCGGGAGGCCATTGACGAGCGGCGCCAACGTGAACGGCGATCGCACGGATTTGACGGCCCTCTGAAGTGAGGTCAGCCATGAAGCGAGATTGTCCTTCTATCGAAGAATTGGGTGAGTGGCTCGAACTCGATCCGCAAGACTCACGCCGGGCCCATATTGAGCAGTGCGCCCGCTGCCGTAATCTCCTCGCTTCCCTGCGCGAATTCCGCGCTCCGAGCCACGTGCCGGCCGATGCCAACGTGCGGGACGCCGAGCAGGACCTCGGGCAAATCCTCACCCGTGAATTGGAGGGGGGCGAACAAAAGAAACAGCCGCTGAAAGGCAGACGGATGTTTTTTCGGCGCCCGGCCATCGGTCTTGCCTTTGCGGCGATGGCTCTCATCGCGGTCGTTCTCTTCCGGCACCAGGCTGAGAGCCCTGGGCCTTACGTGGCCCGCAGCGTTTCCTCGAACGAGAGCCGGCTCCTGGTTCTGCAGCCGCCGACCATGCTGCCGGATGGCCGCACGGTGTTGAAGTGGAATCAGTTGCCGGGAGCGGATTCCTATCGAATCGTTCTTTATGATCTGGATCTAACCGAGCTGGCCCGTTTCCCAGCAAGGGTTGATACCTCTCTGATCCTCTCCCCGGGAGATTGGCCACCGGCGACCCTAGGGAAACCACAACTTCTGTGGCAGGTGCGGGCCATGCGTCAGGGAAATGAATGGATTCAATCGCTGCCGGCGGGGATAAAACGGCCCTAGCCGGCAACCATCCCAAAGTTTGATTTTCTTCATGATCTCCTCTCCCCTGCTGTGTTTCTAAGCATAGAAGCCCGAACCACGGTTCAGACGTGTGGGGGCCAGGCCGCTGAAGCTGCCTTCAGATCGGGAGGCCGACTGCACAGAGATAAAGGAGAATGCCATGAGACTCACCCCGTCGATTCAGATTACCGCCTGCTTGTGCGCCTTGGTCACGGCGGGATTCACTCCCGCTCTGGCGGCATGGTCCATTGACCCCTGGGAAAACACGATGATCTGTGAGGAAGAAGAGAACCAGTATGAGCCGGTCATCGTCGGCGATGCGGCCGGCGGTTGCATCGTCGCCTGGGTGGATGAGCGCGGCGGATCCGGAAAGATATATGTACAACGTCTCGACCCCGCAGGAGCAAAGCTCTGGCCAGGAACTGGTATTCAGGCGAGCGAGAGCAACTGGTCCCAAAAACATGTTCGCATGGTGGAGGACGGCGCCGGCGGCGCCATCCTGGTCTGGCAGATGGAAACCGCTACAGATGACATTCAAGCTCAGCGAATCGCCGCTGACGGAAGCCGGCTTTGGGGCACGGCCGGGGTGCTCGTGGCCAATGAATGGTACAGTTTGGCCAATCCTGAAATCACGTCAGACACCTTTGGCGGCGCCGTCATAGTGTGGCAGGACGCCGATGCGAACAATTTGATTTACGCCCAGCGTTTTAACGAATCAGGGAGTATTCTCTGGAATTCATCAGCCGTCCAGGTCAGGAATGCGGCGGGATCTGCAACCGATCTGTGCATGACCGATATTGGCGGCGGGGGCGCCGTCATTGCCTGGACTGATACCCGCGATACCGACCCACGGATCTACGCGCAGTACGTTTCCTCCGCCGGAACCTGCATTTGGGCAGTGAATGGCATCAAGGCGACAACCAGTGTCACGGATCAGGAAGGTGTTGATATAACGACGCTGGGTACAACCGCGGTGCTCGCCTTCACCAATAACCCTGGTAGCAGCTCCCTATATATAAGTTGTCAACGACTCAGCCTCTCGGGCGCTCGAATTTGGGGATCCTCGGGCATCCGCGTCTCATACGAAGACGGACACCAGATCCTGCCGCAGGTGACTCCCGATGAAGATGGTGGAGTCCTTGTCGCCTGGACGGAGTTCACGGCAATTGATGATCGTATTCACGCGCAACGTCTCACCGCCGCCGGGGATCGACACTGGACCTCGAACGGTGCGCTCGTCAATGACTACGCCGGCGAGAAAGGCGGGCCTAGAGTCTGGGCTGATGGTGAAGGCGGATGCCTCTTATCGTGGGTCGACACTCGCCATTACCTTGGATCTATATACGCGCAGCGTCTCGATGCCAATGGAATGCGCCGATGGCATGAGGACGGAGTCCAAATGAGCGGAACCACACTTTACGAAGACCATCAATCACTCCGGGATGACCGCGGTGGCCTGATTGCCGTCTGGGGTGACGATCGCGAGGGCAGTGATAGTGTTAACATTTACGCGCAGCGTATGCATGCCACCGGCTACCTCGCCGATCCCCAACCAGTGATGACCGAGGTCTCCGATTTCCCCAACGACCAGGGAGGCCGGGCGCTTGTCACTTGGGATCGATGTTACTTGGACGCCTGGCCCTGGACGGCCGTTGAGTCGTATTCGGTTTGGGTCCGGGAAGCCGAAGTCAAGCGCCCCAAGATCCTGGACTATGAAAATTGTACAAACCTCAGCCGTCATCTGGGAATGTCGCCGGAGACTCTCGCCGAAATGGGTCGAGATGGGTGGACATTCGTCGATGATGTGCCGGCCGTGCTTGAGCCCGTGTATTCCTGCGCCGCTTTCACATTTGGTGATTCGACAAGCGCCGGAATCCCCATGGCTGAATACCGGGTTCTCGCTCACTCGGATAATCCGGCGATCTTTTGGGAGTCCGAACCCATGTTCGGGTATTCCGTCGACAATTTGGCGCCCGGCGCTCCGCTTGCGCTGAATGGGCTGTCTCAGGGCCAGGGCGAGGTCCTCCTCACCTGGAGCGCCAGCGGGCATCATGACGAAGATCTCTCCCACTATGTGGTTTACCGCGGTGCCGAACCCGACGTCCCGCAAGATCCAGATCATCAGGTTGGTACGACCGTTGAGCTGACTTTTATCGATCCGTCGGGTTCTGGCACCTGGTTCTACCAGGTCACGGCGATGGATGTGCACGAAAACGAGAGCGAGGGAAGCAACGAAATTCAGGTGGAGGTCACTTCATCCGATGCGCCGGAGGTAACGGGACTCCCTTTGAATCTCGCCCTTCATGTGAGAGGCCCCAATCCATTCGTGGAACAGACGACTCTGGCCTTTGACCTGCCCGAAGAATGTGAGGTTGATCTTTTGGTGTGCAGCGTCGATGGACGGCGTGTCGCCAGGTTGGTTCAGGGAGTGCACCCGGCCGGCCGCCATCGCGTCAGTTGGCGGGGCCGCGACGCCGATGGCCGTGATCTGCCTCCAGGCGTCTATTTCGCGCGGATGCGGGTTGGATCGTCCACATACCGTGTTCGCCTTGCGCACGTGCGTTAACCCGCTGCTCGAGGGGTAGTTATGATTTCATTCTGAGAGGAGCCCAGGAACCTTCGACAAATACCTCCCGGTGATGTTATCATAAAGGGTTGGCACGTATTACATGTCCATGATGGGCAGCGGCATCACCGTGGGAGCGCATGAAATGAGTTTCTTGAGTAAAATGTTTGGCAAAAAACCACCGAAGGAGGCGGCGCGTCTTGGCCGCAATGAGGCCTGCTGGTGCGGTAGCGGCAAAAAATACAAGCGCTGCCACTACGAAGCCGACCGTGTGTACTTCTCTGCCCAGAGCAAGGCCAATTGCGCGGGCCCAACCTGAAGCCGCTGAGCGAGGTGAGTTTCACCTTTACAAAAGCCTTGATCCCGACCCCACGCTGCATTTTTTGCTGTTGTTCCATCTAGCTGTTAGCCATGATGCTCCCGCCACCGCCCCGTCAGTTGTTCAGTGAGAGGAGAGCCCACCATGAACCAAAGCGGTATCATATCCGATAGGGTTGCAGGAATTGCGAAGTCGGCGATTCACGAGATGACGCACCTCGCGAGCGCTATCGACGATGTCTCCTTCCTTTCCTGGGCAAAACCGACCACCGACACGCCCGAACACATCAAGGCGGCCGCCATCGCCGCCATCCGCGACGGCCGAGCGGGCGGCTACTCCGTCACTTCCGGCTTACCCGAACTGCGCCGGGAGATCGTCGCGAAGCTCGCACGAGACAACCGGATTACCGCTGATATCTCGGAGATCATCGTGACCGTGGGCGCCATCGAGGGCTTGGCCGCCACGATCATGGCCGTCGTCGATCCCGGCGACGAGGTCATCCTGCCCACTCCCACCTACTCGACCCACATCCGGCAGGTTGTGATCGCTTCCGGCAAACCGATTCTTGTCCCCTGCATTGAGGAGCAGGGTTTCGCACTCGACATCGCCGCGATCCGCAAGTCCGTCACCCCCCGTACGAAGG
This sequence comes from Candidatus Eisenbacteria bacterium, assembly GCA_018831195.1. NCBI lineage: Bacteria > Candidatus Eiseniibacteriota > Candidatus Eiseniibacteriota bacterium. Next base: position 7,888 of record JAHJDP010000026.1, read on the forward strand.
CCATTCTCTACTGCTCCCCGAGCAATCCCACCGGTACCGTCTTCGGTGAAGATCAGCTCAGAGAGCTGGCCGCGGTGGCGCTGGAGCACAACCTCGCGGTGATCACCGACGAGGCGTATGAGTACTTCACTTTCGACGATCACAAGCACTTCAGCATCGCCTCGATTCCCGAACTGAAGCATAATGTGATCAGCTGTTTCACATTCACGAAAACCTATGCGATGACCGGCTGGAGAGTCGGATACCTGCACGCCGATGCGGCCACGATCAAACAGATTACCAAGGCTCACATCCCTTTTGCGATCTGTGCGCCGACCGTGTCGCAATACGCCGCACTGGCGGCCCTTCGGGGCCCGCAGGAGTGTGTGGCGACATTCGCCGGACATTACCTGGCCGCAAGGAACCGGATGTGCGAACGGCTGGACGACCTGAAATCGGTCTTCGACTATCAGAAACCAGCCGGCTCCTATCTCATGTTTCCGCGAATCCTCCATCCGGAGGGACGCGATTCCATGACCTTCTGCAAGAAATTGCTGCAAGAGGCCAAAGTCTCGACGACACCCGGAATCGCTTTCGGACCCACGGGCGAAAGCCATCTCAGAATGTCTTTTTGTGTACCGACGGAAACGATCGACCAAGCCTTCGATCGAATGGAAACCTACTTCGGGAAGTAAACTTTATGAAGGCGGAGACACAGAACATCGTCTTTGGTCCCGTGCCCTCCAGGCGGCTCGGACAGAGCCTGGGCATCAACAATATCCCGCCCAAAATCTGTACCTATAGCTGTCTTTATTGCCAGGTCGGCCGCACGACAAAGCTACAGACCAGCCGCCAAGCCTTCTGGAACCCCCATGAACTCGTCGAACGGGTCAGCCGAAAGTGTGCGGCCGCCAAGGGGAACGGCCTAACGCTAGACTTCCTGACCTTTGTTTCGGATGGCGAACCGACGCTCGATGCCAACCTGGGAAAGGAAATCGAACTCCTGCGATCTCTCGGGATCCGCATCGCGGTCATCACCAATGCGAGTTTGCTCATGCATCCCACCGTGCGCGCGGATCTCGCCCGGGCCGATTGGGTCTCTGTCAAGGTCGATTCGGTGGATGAAGCAACGTGGCGGCGAGTGAATCGCCCTCATGGAACACTGCATCTCGATGAAATCTTGGCGGGGATCGCGGCATTCGCGCTTTCGTTCCAAGGAGAGCTGGTAACAGAAACGATGCTTCTCCGAAATATCAACGATCATCCAGAAGCTATCGCCGCTGTTGCCGATTTTCTGGCACAAATAGGACCTGTTCGCAGCTACTTGTCGATTCCAACGCGGCCCCCTGCCGAGCGCGAAATTGCCCCCCCCATCGCAGAAAATCTCAACCGCGCCTATCAGATGCTGAGTGATAGGCTCGCGAACGTGGAGTACCTTATCGGCTACGAGGGCGACGCCTTCGCCTCCACGGGAAATGTAGAAGATGATCTCCTTAGCATCACGTCCGTGCATCCGATGCGGGAAGATGCCGTCGACGGATTTCTCTCCCAAGCGAAGTCCGACTGGTCCGCTGTCCGCATGTTGATCGATCAGGGCCGGATGGAAGAGGTCGAATACCGCGGCAAGCGTTTCTACGTGAGAAAAATCCCACGCGGGGAATGATGCCTCCGGCACAAACTGCGACTGTTCATCGCTGAATGCCCCTTCCCATGCCCAAGCGCCCATGCTCAATACTCCCATCTATTTGCCGGGTATTGCGTTAGGGGTTGTATTATCTTAATCTATTTTGTACAATGTTTCTGATCCGTGGAAGAACGTTTGTGCTTCTCTTCACTGAGGAGGTCCCTGATGCCGTTCCGCAGGCTGCATTCACTGATCCTCGCTACGAGTCTCCTTCTCGCCGCCGCACAGAGCAATCCGGCTCTCATTTGTTCTTCCGGCTTCGCCGACATGGGCGCCGGATTACCGGGTGTGTATCAATCCTCGGTGGCGTGGGGGGATTACGACAACGACGGCGACCTTGACATCCTGCTGACAGGATACACAGGCGCCGAGTGCATCGCACGCGTCTACCGCAACGACACGGGGACCTTTGCCGACATCGACGCCGGACTGACGGGAGTTTATGCGAGCTCCGTAGCGTGGGGGGATTACGACAACGACGGCGACCTCGACATCCTGCTGACAGGGGATACGGGGGCGGTGCGTATCGCACGCGTCTACCGCAACGATGCGGGAACCTTTGCCGACATCGACGCCGGACTGACGGGAGTCTATTCGAGCTCGGTGGCGTGGGGGGATTACGACAACGACGGCGACCTGGATATCCTCCTTGCGGGCGATATGGGATCGGAGTTCATCGCATGCGTCTACCGCAACGACGCGGGAACTTTTGCCGACGTATGCGCAGGGCTGACGGGAGTCAATGCGAGCTCGGCGGCGTGGGGCGATTACGACAATGACGGCGACCTGGATATCCTCCTCACGGGCGATACAGGTTTGGAGTTCATCTCTTGCGTGTACCGCAATGACGCGGGAACCTTTACCAACATAGACGCCGGGCTGGCGGGCGTAACGGTCGGCTCGGCGGCGTGGGGCGATTACGACAATGACGGCGATCTCGACATCCTGCTGACGGGTGACTCGGGATCGGAGATCATCTCGATCGTCTACGATAACGACGCGGGGGTTTTCACCGACATCGCCGCCGGGCTGGCAGGTGTCGCCGCCGGCTCGGTGGCCTGGGGAGACTACGATAATGATGGCGACCTCGACATCCTGCTGACGGGATACACAGGCGCCGCGTGCATCTCGAGCGTCTACGAAAACGGCGCGGGAACCTTCACCGACATCGGCGCTGGACTGACGGGCGTTGATTGGAGCTCAGCGGCCTGGGGCGACTACGATAATGATAGCGACCTCGACATCCTGCTGACAGGACACCCGAACTCGGCTAACATTTCATTATTGTATAAGAATAACGACGCTCCGGCAAATACGCCACCGGATGCACCCGACGGTCTTTCTGCCTCGATAGCAGGGAATCAGGTTATCCTGAGTTGGAACGCTTCCAGCGACGTCGAGACACCCTCCTCAGGTTTAACATATAACCTCTGGATGGGTTCGACTCCTTCGGCGCCTGACATCGTCTCCCCCATGTCCGACCTCACTAACGGCTATCGCAAGGTTGGTCGACTCGGCAACACCAACCACAATATATCCTGGATCATCACTCTTCCCGACCCACCCCCTGCAATCGCTTATTGGGGTGTACAAGCGATTGACACCGCCTTCGAGGGATCCGACTTTTCACCATCCGAATCCATCATTCTGGATGCGTCCGCCGTGCCGGAACCCGAGTTCGTGCCGATGGCGTCCGCCCTCGGAGACAACCATCCGAACCCCTTCCGGTCGGAGACAATGATTACTTTCGACCTGCCTTTGAAAGCAGAGGTGTCATTGGAGGTGTTTGATACGCAGGGCAGGCTGGTGAAGCAGATTGAAAACGGCTTCATGGAAGCAGGACACCATCACCGCCCCTGGTTGGGAGACAACGAGGAAGGCCGGAGAGTCCCAGCTGGAGTATACTTCTGCCGACTGCGCGCGGGCGCATTCGTTGAGTCAAGGAAGTTGATACTATCACAATAATTTCTACTGACCGGGCCGGGAAACAGCGCCATTGAATCAGATTTTCTGACAGCTGGAGCAGATATGCGTTCCGCGCTGACCCACGACAATTCGTTCGATAATTCCATCGCCACAGCGGGGACATGCAGCTCCGGCTTTACGAAATACGCGCAAGCGGTCCTGGTTTCGCCCGCGCCGCCCGGCAACACTGTAGAAATTGGTCTGGCCATCCCCTAACGATGTCCCCTGTGAATGAATGCCTCGTCTTAGAACCTTGCGGATCGATCGATAAAGTTGACCTGATTCGCTCAGACTCAGCGAGGAAGACAATCGCATCGGGTGCAGTTGCGCATCCCACAAAGCCTCGTCGACATAGATATTACCCAGCCCGGCGAGAAAGCGCTGGTCAAGCAACAATGGCTTCAGCATCCGTTGGTGATCTGCGAGCTTCTGCGTCAAAAGGCGGCTGGTAAAAGCAGTCGACAGGGGTTCAGGACCCAACATCCCAAGGCGTTCTTCCAAGGAATTAACCAAACACCACCGGCCGAATTTGCGAGTATCCAGAAACTGTAACCATCGACCGTCGTCAAGCAACAGGGCGACCCGCTCATAATCCTTTTCGCGCTCAACATTCCCACCGATAATCAATCGTCCCGTCATCCGAAGATGAATCAGGAGAAATTGCCCATCCGAAAGCTCCAAAATGATAAATTTCCCACGGCGGGAAATGTTGACGATAGATTGGCCGCACACACGCTTGGCGAAATTCCGGGGTGTGAGCGCGTCAATGGATCGCGCCCATTGGACCACAACCTTGCGAATTGCGCGGCCCGCGAGTCCCGCCTTTTGCAGGTCACGGACAACCGTTTCGACTTCCGGCAGCTCAGGCATATTCGACACCGCATGGGTTAAAAGCGATCGCCCCCAATTATTGAGGGCGATCATCTTTACAAGGATACTCTATATCATCGTAGCAGCAACATCCGACTCATATGAATTAGATTGAGACACCGGGCGCCCTTGGCGCTCACCTTGCCTATGAGGTCAACGTCGCAAAACCACAACTGGTCCGCTGATTTCATGGCCTTGGCTATCCAAATGATCTAGGCTCCTGGATAGTCAAGGAGGTGGGGCCATGAGAGTTCCCTCGATGAGCCGGCTTGCTATTGAAGCGAGCCGGGTATTCCTTCGCTTTCCTTTTGTTTTGACAGCCGCAATTGCGGCCGGAATCAGCGCGGCCATCGCGGTGGGTCACTCCGGTTACACTGTTTGGGTGCGATGTCTAATGGGCGCGCAGCTCGGTATACCTTTCCTGCTCGCCTTGACCCTGTTTGGCGAACGCCCTACACGCCTGCGGTGGCCTTTCAGCGTGGCGGGGACGGCCTTAATTCTGCTCTACTACCTCACCTTGCCGGCCCAGATGTCCGGCGCCGTGTTGACGCGCTTCTTCCAATTTAACATTGCGGCTCACCTGTTGGTAGCGTCTCTCCCCTACATCCGCCGCAACGAGCCCGATGGCTTTTGGCAGTTCAACAAAAGCTTGTTTTTGCATCTCCTGAAATCACTCCTCTTCACAGGTGTGCTGGTGATCGGATTGGACGTGGCCCTGCTGGCTCTGGACAAGCTCTTTGGTCTTGAGATCAGCGGAAAAGTCTACGCGCGCATCGACCTGCTCATGCTGTTTATCTTCAATACCTGGCACTTTCTGGGAGGCGTGCCCCGCGACTTTGCGGCGCTGGGGAAAAGCCGCGACTATCCCCGCGCCCTGAAGGTGTTCGCCCAATATATCCTGGCGCCGCTGGTGGCCCTCTACTTGGCCCTGCTCATGGCCTACCTGGTGAAGGTGCTCGCAACCTCCGAGTGGCCCAGCGGCTGGATTGGCTGGCTGGTGAGCAGTGTTGCCGCGGCGGGTCTCTTCTCACTGGTCCTGCTGCACCCCCTGACGAAAGAGCAGGAGAACCGTTGGATCGCGACCTATGCACGTGTCTACTTCCTGCTGATGCTGCCATCGGTTGGTATGCTGATCATGGCCTTGGCAAAGCGGATTGGCCAATATGGTTTAACCGAGAACCGTTACTTCATGTGCGTTCTCAGCTTGTGGCTGCTGGGCGTATCGATCGCCGGCGCGCTAAACCGATTGAAGCGGCTTGAACCTCTGCCCGCCACGCTCTGTCTGATCGCCTTCCTCACGAGCTTCGGTCCCTGGGGGGCCTACTCCATCGCGCGCAGCAGCCAGGTGGGTCGGATGGAACAGCTGCTTTCCTCAGAAGGTCTGCTGGCTGAGGGGAAGCTGACGACCGCCGATAAGGATGTGGATATCGAAACGCGCCGGGAATTGAGCGCCAGTCTCGACTACCTCATGGAGTATCACGGGGTAAGCTCGGTCGAACGCTGGCTGACCCCGGCGCAAAACGCGGAGCTCGCTCTTCTGGGCGATTCTCTGACAGAAGGTCCTCGGCAGCGGGAGCTCAGCCGGCAGGTGATGGTCTACCTTGACTTGGAATACTCCGCCGATTGGGCGCGCCACCCCAACCGCGAATGGTACTCTTTCCAATGTGAAAGCGGCGGTGAGGCCATTCCCCTTCCCGCATCCAGTTATCTGCAGAAGGTGAGGTTTTCAGATGACCGAAGCCAGACCTTCACGATCTCTGAACGTGCTGTCCAGATATCTCAAAATATGAATCGCATCAGGATGAGCGAAGGCGGCAAGACTCTCTTGACGCTCCAATTGGAGCCGCTGATGGCGGAGCTACGGGATCGGGACCGGAACGTGGGTGAAGGGGAAGTACCCGGCAGTCTCATGGTGGTGGAAGCCGCCACGGAGTCCTTGCGTGCGCGTCTCCTTGTGGATTCGATCCGTTGGCATTTTGTGGAGGATAAACCCCAGCTTCAGCGCCTATCAGGCTATCTGTTGATGGAGCCGCTCCCACCGCCGCCGTAGTTTCCGGGCCAGCCGGATCAATTCTTCGCCTTGCGCGGATCCCCGTCGTACCCCAGCGCCGTCCAGTCGAGGCGTCCCTTGGAGCCGTGGCAGGTATTGCACTTCAGGGCATCCTCCTTGGGGACGACCATGTGGTTGATCTTCCAGTACATCTCCGTCTCCACCCAGCCGTAGCTGCCGCTGTAGTCAAGACCGGTGGCGGCCATTCCCTGCGCGGCGGCGGAATTCCAATCGAAGGTCGTCCAGTAGCCGGTTTTTCCAAAAAGCTTCGGGGTGATCATGATCTTATGGCCCGTATCGTAGATCTGCCGGCCCCTCATCTTTTTGAAGGGGTAGATCTTCGCCGTGGAATCTTCATGGGAGCCTGCCGGCCAGTTGAGGGTCACGATCTGATCCGGATCGATGACGTCACCCAATTGATAAGCGCCTCCCTCCCCGTTGTACCAGGCATAGGTCGGTACAATCTCTCTATCCCAGCTGAAACTCCCCTTCTGCTTGCTGAAGGTCGGCATGCCGAACGCGTCAACTTCACTCGCGAGATCTTTGCCGGCATCGGACCAGTCCCACCAGACTTTCGTCGGGGCGCCCTTCGCAAAGGTTGGAATGTGGCACGTCTGACAGGCGACCCTCTTGCAATGGCTGTTGAGCATCTTGGCATTCTTTATATGCGGCTCCGCCTCATGGCAACGGGTGCAGTCCAGCTTCTCTTTCCCACCCGGAGAGACCACAAGGGCGTTTCCCGAGATCTGATGATTCTCGGTCAGATGACAACTCTGGCACGACATATTTTCCCCATCGATGCCCATGTGAACATCGAATGTGCGCTGAGGCTCCACCAATGACTCGTCAAGATCGCCGTGCTTAATGGCATTGCCGCCTCCACCGAAGAAATGACAACTGCCGCAAGCCCGGCGATCGGGCATGCCCACATTTTGAGCAACATGCGTCAAGTCGGGCGCCGGGTAGACCGTTCCCGCAGACTCTTTTGTCTCATAGGCGGGGTGGCCGGCGCCGGTGGGGAACTTCTTGTAGCTGCCGGTCGCATCGTGACAAACCAGACAATCGACATTTCGCGCATTTTCGAAATCGAAGGTGTCGTCCTCCCAACCATAGCCGGCGTGGCAACTTGTACAACGCGGCCAGTTGCCGGGAAGACTTATACAGAAATTGTTTATCGCATTCTTCTTGCCGCGCTCGACCGGACCTTTTCGATCCGCCAACTCCTGTTGAGATGACCAAGTCCAGTGCGTCGTCTTCATGAAGTCACGCGCCGCATCCTCGTGGCAATTCAGGCAGGCTTCCGTCACCGATGGTCCGTCGGAAAAGGGTCCCTCCAGAGCATCGATGTGTTCCTGGATGGCGGCATGAACAGGCTGGGTCAGCAGGAGCAGCAGGGTAATCAGCGGCAATCTCCAAATCTTCATAGCAACCTCCCCGATTTCCAAATCCCTCAGTCTCACATCAAGATAGCAAGGGGACCCTTGCTCCGCAATTCTTACAGGTAGCCATGGAAGTTGATTCAGATGTCGGCATCGGTTACTTTATGTTCCTTGAGATACCTAGCGTTTTGCTCGGAACAACTGGGCGCACCGAAGTCAATGCACCGGAAGCGATGCGGATGATCGACAAGGGGGAATTTATGCGTGCCCTTTATTATTTTGTGTGCGTTCTGTTTATCGTGATGCCCATTTGGGGTTGCGGCGGAGGCGATTCGGCTGACCAGGCCGCGGATGCCACAGAAAACGTTGCGAAGGCAGCCGAAAACGCGGGCGATAACATGGCCGATGCGACCGGCGAGGCTATCACAACGACTGCCGATAAGATGAAACAAGAGATGATGGATGAGTTATCGCGCCTTGAAGCTGATCTGAAGCCTCTCAAGGAAACCGCCATGACACTCACCCAGGAAGATCTTGACAAGCATCTGCAGGGCATCCAAGTCAAAGTGGACGAAGTCCGCAATTCCCTAATGAACATGAAGCTTGAGGAAACCGGTGATCTGGAGGGGCAAAAGAAGGCCTTCAAAGCTAAGCTCGATGACATCGGTATGGAAATGAAAAAAGCTCAGAGCATGATCGACGATCTCAAATCCAAGATGCCTGGTCATTAGACCGTTTAGGTTGTGCTTCTGAAATTGCATCTGAGGGGGTCAAGCGCCCGGCGGTCGACGCGGCCGCCAGGCGCTTTTTATGCTTGCCGCGGGTCTAATAAGCGTATTTCAGCTCATGACGGCGGTTCTTCGGGATGCAACGCGTCTCAATCGTGCGGTTGTAATATTGTTTGAGCCTTCGCGGTAAGCGCGTCCGTGTGGCAAAGAGCCTCTTGGCCAGGATCTCATCAACCCGCAGCTTTCGATCGAATAGTCCCAGCCTCTGCGCCGGTGACTCGCTATTATAACGCTCCGAAAAGGGCTTGATGAAATTCCTCCAGACCTGAAGGATCGCCAGCCGCTCGGCGGCGCTCTGCCGGCGCTTGCTGAAAGCGATCGTCTCCCGCTTGTGATTGGCGCCACTGTGACGGATCAAAAGGTCGAGCAGGTTAACCGGGAAAAGAGGATTCCGTGGCGTGCGCGGATCGGTCGAAGAGGTCACATGATGGGACGTCTCCACTCCTTTCAACCGGCGGAAAGCGCGCGGATAGGCGGGGTGATCATCAGAATAGAGCGCCACCCTCTTCATATCCCCGATCGCCAGACGGACAAGATGCGCCATCTCCTTCTCAATCGATTTCGGATCGGGCCGGCCCAGCTCTTTCTCCAATTTCATCCGCTTTTCCTCCTGTTTTAGCGTCATCCGGCCTTTGCGGCGCAGCTCCGCGTCGGTGAAGGCATAGAAGAAATGCGAGTTGGATCCGACCGCCACATGAAAATGGGTCGGATAATATTGGCTGTATTCAAAGGATTCGAAACCGTCCACGACCAAAGGCTC
>JAHJDP010000027.1 GCA_018831195.1 Candidatus Eisenbacteria bacterium
ACTCGTGGCAGGTCTCAAGATGAATCACCATTGGGCTTTTCAAGTCGTTGTGGGTCGCCATGATCACGACATGTAGATTCTTGCCGGTGTCGACGCCCATGAAGCGATATGCCCGGTCGCAATCCCGTCCCATGACATAATCGGTGCAGAGCGACAGCACAGCCGACTCATCCAGCCGCCGTTCCAAGTCCGCCCATGGGATACCGATCTTGAGATTGTAGAAGCGGTCCGGGAACCGTGTCGTGCGATACTCCTGAAGGATCTCACCGGGATCGATCTTGGACGAGAACAGCTGTGAAATACGATAGCCGTGAATGTCGCGGTTCGGGAAATCAGCGACCCACTCGCCCCGGCCCAGATCCAGTTCAGCGCCGCATTTGACGCAGGCGAGATAGTGCGACTCATCTGGGCGGAACTTTATAAATGGCACCTCCTCTCCCAGCTTGGTCGGGAACTCCTTGGCCGGGGCCAGCCAGTTATTACAGGCGGGGCAGCGCAGTGTCCAATGTGGTGTTTCATCCAACTCATCAAAGACAATCATATCCGCCGGCACTGATTTCATTCCGACCGTCGATTGCATGCCCTTCGAACCGGATTGGGCGGGATTGTACTGAAGGGGAGGCGACCTCACCGCCTCCCCTTCTTCACACCATCTTCATTTGTACTACTCCAAACTAGGAGCGGAACCTATCCACCTTGCCGGCTGTCGGCAAACAATCCCAGACGTTTCATCTTGCCGATGAGGGTCGTCCGGCTGATGTTGCCCAACGCCACAGCCGTTCGCGTGCGATTCCATCCATTCTCTTCGAGTGCATGAAGAATGAGCTCCCGCTCCGCTTCCTCCAGATATCGATCGAGCGGCACCTCAAGTGGAAACTCGACCTCATCCGTCGTGGGCGGAGGCACGAACTCTGCATCCTCACTTACACTGAGACCCAGCATCTGCGGCGTCACTTCCGGCATCCCGCTCATCTTCCAATGAACCAGCCCGCGCTCCAGAACGTACAACAACTCCCGGACATTCCCGGGCCATGGATGTTCCAGTAGCGCCTGGCGGGACCGCTGTGAAAGCCGGGGCGGGAACATACGGTCCTCTGTATGCGACGTCAGGTAATGTTCGGCCAGCAGCAGGATATCGCCCGGCCGTTCCCGAAGCGGAGGCAATTCCAGATGATATCCCCTGATGCGGAAATAGAGATCGTGGCGGAAGCGGCCCTTCTCCAGTTGTTCCTCGAGATTGGAATTGGTCGCCGCGACAATCCGAACATTAACATAGCGCAGATGCGTCTCTCCAACCCGGCGAAGCTCACCCGATTCGAGAATACGCAGCAGCTTGACCTGGGCCTGTGGTTCCATCTCCCCGATCTCATCTAGAAAGATGGTGCCGCCATCGGCCTGCTCGAAGAGTCCGGTCTTGTCGCCCGATGCGCCGGTGAAGGAGCCGCGGATGTGGCCGAAAAATTCCGATTCGTGCGAGTCGCAGGTGGGGATTAAAAATTAGCCGCTCATATCGGGTCGTAGAAGGATCATGCTGGAAGCCCAACACCATTCGGCCAATGATTGGAGACCTGCCCATTTCAATGGCACTCGCAGAAGTCTGAAAAATAGAATATGGAATTCCACCCCCTGCGAGTCGGTGCCAGGGGTTAAGAATTTACCGGATGTATCGGATTAGGATGCGGGTGGAGGCTAGCGGCTCGCCCAGCCCAGCCCACGCTGAAACGCTTCCTGAGCATATCCGAACTTTCTGGATGAGCGCCTCGATGAGTTGAATAGCATACGCCATGACTATTTCAGGAAGACCATTTTGCCCACCTCCCGTGTCGAACCTGCCTCAAATCTCAGGGAATAGACGCCTGGCAACACCCGTCTGCCAGCGCTATTGCAGCCGTCCCAGGGTACTTTGTGCACGCCGGCGGGCAAGCTCTCTCCGTCAACGAGCCATTTCAGGAGCCGGAATGGATCGGAATACACCGCTAACGGGCCTTTGGTGGGATCCTTGCTTTCCCCGATTCGTTGGAAGAAACCTGACGATCAGGACCCGCTGTCTCTTGGCACACCCGCCAGAAACGGATTTTACCTGAACTCATACTCAAGGACATTGGGAATAATTGTGACATAATAATATGGGATCCGTGCCTCTGTCCCAGAGAGCGATCTTTCGTCTATGTTGTATTTTCGCACCGTGAAAACGAGCCAGACTCCCATGTTTCCCGCCTTTATAGCCTGACTAATTCCCTCTGCCCTGGTAGAATCCATTGGAATCTCCAACCCGGTCATCAATACTCTATTGCCCTCAGAAGGCTTCCCATAATCTCGTTCGTTGCCAATCATTATGGATTCAATACATAGCAATATAGTTAATTCGTGGCTTTGGAAGTTATACTTTGTGCTTACAATGCTGAAGTTATCCGTTCCTATGATTGCGCCATTTATGAATTCCTTGGGTTTTTCATACGACCCTTTGAAATATGCAGAGAACGCTTTCGGAGTTTGTTGGAATTCCCTATGCTTCTTGAATTCGTCCGCCTCCCAGGAAAATATCAACTTGGACAGACATTGTGAAGTTTTTTCGGAAGCCTTTGTTGTCAATGGGATTGCCTCCTTGATTTGCGCCGCTTTCTCCGTTGCATTATCCTCGGCTATGGTCTCTTGACTTGCCTGATTTGTTTCTTGAATTCCATCTCTGTAGAAAATTAGAAAATAGGCAATTGCTATAACAGCAAGGAAGCTAAGAGCACATACAGCAAATGTGGATATCTTGCCTTGCTGTCCAAAGAGTTTGGCTGATTGTCTCTCGTGTGACTTCTGAATCTTAGCTTTAGGTATTACATCATGATCCATTCCAGCCATCGTCGCCAACTCAGGAACCGCTACCGAAGGCTTGTAACCTAGGCAGGTCAAATTTGGGCCCGCCATTGTCGGGGGTCTCTCAAGTGCATACCCGCAGGGCCGGTGTGGCGAATTAATCTTTATCACTAATAAATCTCCTTTTCCAAACCTTCTCACTAATTTCAGATATTCTGTGCTTTCAACTCTTGTACTTAATACAAAACACTTATGTGTTATCTCCAAACACTATTTTTGTAACATCCTCTGCATTTACACCACCGCTATTCTCGGACAATAATACTGCCCTGCGGGGCGAATGCAATTTTGTTCTCCCCGCCCTCTCTTAAGGCAACGTGATCCTGGCAATTTGGAAACCGCCTCGAACACCCTATCTACTCCACTCGACCCAGGTCCCATTGACAATCGTCCCATGATGGCCATTACCCGATTCGTCAACAGCAATAGTCCCGGCATGGTGATCAAGGGGCCAAAATGCAACAGTATTGGCGTCAGGGATCAAGATCGTTGGCGGAGTGAAATTGCCCACATACCGACAAATGTCTGATACCCGCACCCCGGCAAACTCACCATCCCACCAGTACATGTCGTGGGAGTATCTCGATCCCATCACGAACTCACCTGAACCGATAACATATGTTTGAGGAACATAACGGGTCCCGGTACACACGCCATCAAGGAATATCCTGAGTGAATCCCCATCATATGAACCGGCTATATGGTGATATTGATTAAGTTCAATTCGAATTGCTGAAATGGCCTCAACATCGGCGTCTTGACTGATTGCGACTGAAATCTTTGGATAGCCTGAATCTAGAGCGAAACCATAACCACGTCCAAAACCAGAATTGTCACGCTTGTCAATTATGACGTTGTTCGGGAAGAAATCCTGTTGATGCCCTGGATACTGATAATCCCGCGCCATCACCCATGCCTCAAGTGTGAAGGGACCCTCGAAATTGAGACTTGATTCATGCGGGACCGTGACCGATGTGTTACTACCATTCAGATCCAAGACGTATCGAGGCGTCACAGCGTCGGTAAATATAAGGCTATCGACCCCCGTCAAGACATATTCATCAATCCCGCCCGATCTGTGGATTTGCATTTTCCAATCGCCAGCGCTCGCCGCCATGCCGAGGAGTAACATTGCTACAATCATAAGACCAATGCGCCGTTTCATTAACCAAACCTCCAGAGTCTCCCTACCGATTCATCATTTTGTTCATGTTTCTGGATTATTGACTTGCGGTTCTGGCGATTCGGAAGCCGACATCATTTCCACTTTCATTCTGGTCAACGCCCTGGCGATAAGAACAACGCAATTGTGCTGCCTGATAGAGCCAAGACCCTCCACGGATAACGCGAAAGTTCCCAGTCACTGGGCCGGGAGGATCAGTCGCTGGATCCGTCCCAAGCCCCCCCGCGAACCGATCGTTACACCACTCCCACGCATTTCCGGCCACGTCAGAGAGACCCAAGCCTGCGGGAGCATCGGGATAGCTCCCGACGGGAGTTGTCCAGCCTATACAATGTGGGCCTGCATCGTAGTTGACCCGGCTACAGTCGGGCACCTCACTCCCCCACGGATAGATCCGCTCATCATCAAACTGTGCTGCGTACTCCCACTCCGCATCCGTCGGCAGCCGGTAGCCTTCCGCTCCATACGGATCACAGCCATTACACGCCCAATTTCCAGTATGTTCATAAGCTCTCGGTAGCCCTTTCTGAAGGCTTAGCCAATCACAATAACTTGCCGCCCCAAACCAGGTCATTTCCTTCACAGGATGGTTCGAGGGGTTGTATCCCGCGGGATAAGCGCCCTGGGCAAGGCTCGATGGAGATTGGCGCAGAAAGAAGGTCCCGGCTCCATCATACTGGATCTCGCAGTTGTCAGCGCTCATATCCAGAAGATCCGCGACACTCCCGTCCAGGTTGTCCTGAACTAAAGCAGTCGTGGCCGTCACATACCCCTGCTCATACGCCCATTGCACTGCCTCAAGATACTCTTGGTTTGTCACCTCATAGTTCCCCAGATAAAAATCATGTGTCAGAGTCACCTCGTGCTCGTCTACCCCACCTCCGGCCACCCCATCTCCCATTATAAAGACTCCTCCTGGAACCGGAGTCATAAGCGTATCTCCGTAAAATGTTAGGCTGTCGATTTGTGATAGACTAAATTCATAAACGGTTCCGTCTCGATGCACTTTCATCTTCCAGGCGACTTCATGCTGACTCGCAGCGACGCCAACCATCAACATCAGACTTATCACCAAAACACTGAAGTATCGTCTCATTAATTAATCCTCCACAGTCACGCCCTTATCGGTACGTCGCCTTGATCTGGCCCCAGGTCGTATTCTGCACCATCGCATTCGGCACCCCGGCCATCCCGCACCCAACATCATACGCCCCGATCAGCCCACATTCATACCCATCCGGGTGGTTGCCGGGGACGCAGGGGGAATCAGCATGGAGGGTGAAGTCGCCATTGTCTGGGTCGCAGAAGAGGGGGTTGAGGGAAAAGTTACCATTAGTGTCAATCCAAGCAGGGCTTATCACGGTACTTTCTACATGATTCCAAAAATCATTACATTCAATATCAAATAGAAGATCACTTCCCTCAAGGTAGATTGCTTTTACAGGATCACGATTATTAACAAAGATGTTCTTCATAAGTACTACCTGCGGTCCGGAAGTGTTTAACACACATGCCCCGGCAGCTGTCCTGGCTTCGTTATCTAAAAATGTATTGGAGTATAAGCTGACAGGTGAGTTGTAAGATCGAATAGCCCCGGCTTCATAATCTGTGGTATTCTCTTCAAAGAGACAGAAACGAATAGAACATGAAGAGGTATTCCTGAAGTGGATAGCACCTCCACCATCATTTCCCGTAATGCCCACCACATGATTCCCTCTGAATACACAATGTTCTAATTCTATCGATCCACCCTCATCGACCTGAATGGCCCCTCCCCCAGTTCCCCATGCCAAGTTATTCTCAAAACTGCAATTCTCGAAATGGGCGATTCCACCATTTAGGATGGCAAAGCAACCACCCTCAAGATTGGCTGTGTTGTTATAGAACTCGCAGTTTCTAAACCAGATTTCCCTAGATGAAAGGGTTCCCACTCCACCTATGTATGTGTGACCTTGAGTAAACGCAAGGTTTTCAAATACGGTACCCTCTTGGCTCAATCCCAGAATGAATCCGAATCTATCAGCATCGATTACCGGCAAACCCACACCAACAAGTGTGAACTCGTCCCGATCTACGGGAAGAGTGAGCCGCTCATAGTATGTACCCGCATTGATCAGGATCGAGTCACCTGTCGCCGCCCCATCAATCCCCGCCTGAATCGTCGGCGCGTCACCGGAGCCGTCGGGGTAGATTTCCCAAGTCGTAGCCGATCCGATTACCGGTAGAACCAAACTGATCAGGACAGCAGCAAACAATCGAATACGCATAATCCACCCCCATTTAGCATGATTACATCCCACACAGTCGCAGGTGGATGATAGCAAGGAATCCTGGGTTCTGGAAGGCTAATAATCCGGGCAATTGGCCGCTAGTTCTGGTAAGATCCCTCTCGGAAAGTGACTTGACGACAATCCGATTCAAGGGGGGGGGAATTACCATGAATAGACGGAGCATATTCTCTTCGGCCTTGGCCCTAACGGTTCTGTGCATGGGAGGCGGCTCCAGAGCTGAAATCAGTATGGATAATATGCTGAGCGGAACTACAGCCGGTCAGGGTAATGGATATTTTAATTTATATCAGGCGCCAGCCGGCTACGCATTTGTCCTCACTGACTTCGCATGGATTTGGGACTCAATCCCTACCGGAGATTATGATACATATACAAAACTGCTCTCAGATACCGAAGAAAAATGGAGTTGGTGGACCGAATCCGAGGCTTTTGGCGTGGGAATCTCTGCCGAGACTCACTGGAATACAGGTATTCTGTTTGCTCCAGACAATGTTGTGAAAATTGAAATTCTCGGATTAAATCCGTCAATTAATTGGCATGCCTACTGGTCCGGCTACCTCCGCTCAACAGCACCAGCCGATGTCGGCGAATCAATCCACCCACTCCCTGACCAACAGATCCTAACGAGTCCCAATCCCAGCGGCGATCTATCAAACCTGGATTTCAGCCTTACTCAATCGGATCACGTGATTGTCGCCGTATTCGACGTCCAGGGACGTAAGATCAGAACGCTTCACGAGGGGCAACTTCCACAAGGTGCTTACTCGATGCCGTGGGATGGAACGGACGATCAGGGCAACGCAGTATCCGATGGGATTTATTTTACACGAATTGAGACGGCTGAAAAGACAAGTGTTGGTAAATTGACCAGGGTTCGGTGAAACCGAGGGCACATTCCAGTGAAATGTTATAGACCAATCCCACCCACCGACAACCTATGAGGCATTCATGATGACGAGAACAAAAAGGACGATTGCGCAGAGAACCAGGCCGATCCTCGGCGTCGCCACGGACATCACCTCCCCACGACTTCGCCGGGCCATTGCCCGTGTTTTCCGGGCCATTCAAAAGCACCCCAAGGATTGGGCACGGCTTCGTCGTCGGGTACGAGGCATTCTTCTCAAAGATCTCATAGACAATGATCCTAGTTGCCTTGGGATGTGGGTAACCGATTCCAGAGAGAAGAAGTTATTCTTAGCTGAGCGAAGGTGTAGGTCATTGCCGCTAGACCCGAAGTTTCACGTGCCTGGCCATATCCTTATATCCACAGGGGTTGATCGCCTGCCATGGCCTCGCTTGGTCGCGCTTATCGCTCACGAGTGCGGCCACGCCGTCACCCGTGAGCACGAGTTCAACAAGCGCGATGGCCACGATTCCGAGTGGTCGAGCGAGCTATGCGCGGATCGACACGCCTTTCGCTGGGGCTTCGAACGGGAGATGCGCGTATTCGCACAGCATAGAGACTTCGGCCACCACGCCGTCCTCCCCGGCGAGATAATCTGGCAGGAAGGGATTGCCTTCAAGGTGGATCGTTACTTCTATTTGCGGCGGTGCCCGGACCGAGACGATCCGGAAAATCTAGAGTCATAAAGGTGACGGACACCCTCGTGATGATCCCCGCCTGAACCGACCCTCTGCCACTCCCTGGCCACCCCGGGCGCAGGCGAATCTGGGGCCGGGAGCGAATCGGGCCGGAATGGGTGAGTGATTTGCGGCGGAATGGGCACAGGGCCGTTCTGCGACAAATGATTCAGCAGGCTGTCATGTTTGTTCACCCAGTCGGGTCTCCAAGTTAAATCGGATCTTGTAGGTTTTGACCTGAATGTCTGGCTGGTTCATTACTGCGTATTTCAGTGCCTCGTCGATTTGCCTTGCTATGATTATGGCCCTTACCCCTTGGCCTGGATCGGCGATATTGCCTTTTACCCAGTTAACGTATCTGAGCGTCTGCCCCACCGTAGCATCGCTCGTCTTTCCCTTTTTCAATTCGATTACAACAAGGTCATTGGTAACGGCATCTATCGCCAGGAAATCGATGCTCCATAAACCCGCTGGGAATTGCCGGCCAGATTGTTCCTCTGTTGCATACAATCCTAGAGATGCTCCCCAGTTTATGCTAACCCAATTGTCCTCAATGAACTCTTCTAGATGGCTCTCCAGCGCAAACTCGGATTCGCTTTCCAAATCCTTCTCCGTCGCTATCTTTTCTGTAAGAGTCTGGGTCACATCAGATGTGATCAGGCGGTAATCCTGCTCGGAGATTTGACGTATTCCTCCTTGGAAGTATGTGAACCAATATTCTTTGTTCTCTATGAATGACAATCTGGGAACAAGAACGCTTATTGGTATCGGCCTGCTCCAGATGACGACATCGTCAAGATCAACTCCCAAGTCTGTCTCGAACACCTGCTTCTCATGGCTCAGCACTCTTCGCTCCTGCGAGTTAAGTTTCCTGCAGACCCCGGCAAGGGTTGCTTCTCCTCCAAAGGCCGACTCCGGCAAGGCAATATAGAAGATTATTTTGTCACCCTTCCTCACAAGCTTCCTGTTTGGAGTCTTTTCAGCGAGACCCCAGAATCGGTCCGCAGCTCTTTGTTCCAAAACAGCTCGTGGGAGTATTGTCCCCGTTTCGTCCTTTCGCTTCGTCACTATGAAAAGCCAATAGTTCATACTCATCCCCTTCAGCCCCACCTCTATCACCCCACCCGCGATTGCTACTGCTGACGATGGGGTGGTCGGGGGTGTTGGGCGACAGTTAAGGCGCAGTTACAATCGGATCTGCCCTAGGCACTATTGTCCCTTTAGATGTTCTTGATCTCCAAAGCACCTTGCGAAACTCCGGCCTGAGACGCACCTGAACCATCGCAGATAATTACTTCGTTCGGGTTGCTCAGTGCGATGCAGCAGTACTTCCCGCTGTCCTTTTGAATACTCACAGACAACAATCGCTTAGCGTGTTCGTTCTGCCACACCTCCAGGCTGCGATGGAGTGCGCGCATGGAGGACGCCTCAAAGTACATTAAGTTTCGTTTGTTTTCGTCTTGCATCAGGTACTCCTTTCAAAAAGTTCGGTGGATCACAATCTTATCGACTGAAGTATCACTCGTTGTCGGGCTAAACATTATGGTTTCCGAGATCGCATGCCGACCTCTGGCATTATCGTGGAATTGCCCCCAAATGTTTGCATTGTAAATGTGGTTTCAATGGGACACATCCACCAGAATTCATCCATGATCTCATCTCTTTCAATGTCCACCAAGATTCTATCACTGTTCGATTCAGGATGAAATCGTTTTCCTGCCCGGAATCTCTGCTGCCGAGGATTACCGGCCTCCAGTCCACCCTCTCCGAAGCAGCCCTCCCTGGCCGCCCCGGGTGTAGGCGGATCTGGGACCGGGAGCGAATCGGGGTGGAATGCGTGGGCGATTTACGGCAGAGGATTCCGCGGCACCGGGCGGTTTATGCACGCCTGCAACCCGTCCTCAGGGTCAGGTGCGTTGCCTACCTACACGTGCTTCTCATCGGCATCAAGCGCCGTCTTCAGACTCCGACGGAATCCAATGTCGCCTACTTGGGCCGCTTGATGTCCTTGGCGTTGAGGCCGGGCTCACGCGCCAGAAGCAGGCGGATATGAGCGAGGTCAGGTAACTTCAGAGCATCCGAGAGCGCGTTGTCGATGGCTTGGCGAATTGGGTCGCTGTCGAGTTTGGCGAGAGCGCCCAGCTCCTGTTTCGAGAGTCTGTCGTAGGCTTCGGCGAGGCTCCTGATCTGTCTTTCCGACAAATCCTGGACATCGAGCACAGTCATGGAAAGCCATGCTGGCTTCTTCATTTGCATCCATGCGCCTTGCGTAATAACGCGGCGGCCGAAGAACAGCAGCAAGGCGAGCGAGCTGTTCAACCAGAGCAATAGGGCTTTGTCCTGAGAGCGGCTGAGACCGTTGCCTCTGAACGCCCACCATGTATTGCCTAGCACTGACTTGCTGAAGCCAATACCGAGCACTCGATGGGTGTTGGAACGGAGCCGCTCCACAAGAAGAATGTTACCTGCCTTCGCCCAAACCGCTTTGCCATCTTTGAGCTTCCTGCCCTTGGCGGGCTTGGTACGTGGGATCAAGTAGGCATTGCTCGTTTCCGCAATGCAAGACACCCGCTCTGCTTGGTGCCCCCAGAAGGCGGGATGCGGCGACACATCGTCGGTCGACACCTCGAAAGCATCGTGAATGTCGCGCCGGTCGTAGCCGAGACCTCCTAGAGCATCGAGGCGGCAAACCTTGATCGACGTCGTAAGCTCACTTCCCGGTACGCGAAGCTTTCCGCTCTCGAGTGCCCAGCACGCGCGAAGCAATTCCGTTTGGGCGAAGAATACTCCGGTCCATTTGCCTTCACCCTGTGCCGGTGGAGTGGTCACGATCTCGCCGATCTTACCGGATGGTGAGCGAATAACGGTAACGCCAATGCCTTCAATACACACGGGATCTTGTATGTTTTTGATGCGAGTAGCCAAGTCGAGGGCTTCGTGGATCGAACGCGGATTACGCCAAAGATTGATGTATGTTGTGGGGCCTGCAGCTTCCTTGTGCATCAACCTCCTCGCTATGAATAGAACCTCAGACAGCTCAGTGTTTTCCGAGAAATTCTGCCGCCCGGCATCGTGGCTGGAGATGACAGTTTCCAAGTGATATCGGTCGGCAATAAGTTTGCGAGTGGGACCCCATGCTTCCCCGGATGTAAGCGCGGCGGGAAGCACAAAAGCAAGACGGCCGCCCTTAACAAGCCATCGGTCGGCAAGAGCTACGAACACGCTGCCAAGACCTGCTGTTACGTTCGCACCGATTTCCTTGACCCGCGCTTTCAACTCCTTCTGCATCTGCCCCCGCTCATCAGGGAGCGAACCGAAGAGGAGATTGCCACCTACGCTGCGGACGAAAGGTGGGTTCATTACACACAGGTTCAGCCCGCCGGGCATCTTAGCTGTAGTTGCGTGCGAGAAGGCGGCCCCCGTTCGGATGACCTCGGTATGGGAGTAGTCAAGTGCCATCTGTGTCTTGATCTCGCCTTTGGTGAGAAAATCGAGACTGCCGAGCTGCACGATTCCGTGGTCGATTCCAAATGGCATGACGTAGAGGTTCATCGCTCGAAAGGCGACTTCCGGAGCGAGCATCGCGAGTGTTGAGGCGGTGAGATGCACGGCGGAAGGAAGCACGTCGTAACCATGAAGCACATTCTCCATGAGCGCGGAGTGCAGCGAGCGGAGATCAACAGGTGTAAGTCCTCGGCCATCCTCTGAGCGAGTGCGAATGTACGTATCCGAAATCGCCTGCGCGGCAGCCATCAGTAGAGTTCCGGTGCCACAGGCAAGGTCGGCTACCTTGAAATCTGCGAGTTGCCGAGGATCACCAAAGTCATTGGACCACTTGGCAGCGAAAGCGAGCTTCAGGAGAAGCGTCGCAGAAGAGACCGAGGTGTAATAGGTGCCGAGGAATTTAGCATTGTGCAGCAACCAGTGATAAATGCGCCCCATGAGATCGTGCCGGAGGGCCGCTTGCTGCGAACAGATTGAACGGGCCTCGCTGACAAGCGCCCGAACGGCAGTCAGCGTGTTGATGCTCGTCGGCAGCTCTAGCAGAATGCTTTCGCCAAGCTGGAAGATCGGTACATAGTTGATGTTCTTCCAGATCCATTGCCATTCTATCCTGACGGCGTCGACAATGTCCTTCTGCTGGTCGAGCGTCGCAAGGGTCGAGATGCGGCTATCGGTAGGCGCAAGCTGCTCTTGAAAAATGAAGGCGTTGGCGAGGACAAGGGCCGAGACCTTGGCGGCCGTTTCACGCCGTGCTTCGGCCTTCTCGTCGTTCTCGTTTCTCGGTGCCATTATGCCGAGGAGGGTCGAGAGGCGATCACAAGCGCCCTTCTGGCCCATCCAGAGTTTGGCAATACCTTCGAGCTGAAGGGTCAGTGATCTGGCGGTCTGCTCGACGATGTCGTCTTGGGTCAGACCTTCTTGCGCGCGCCGCAGCGCATCCATCAAGTCTGCGGGCGTACCCTCGAACCATTGTTCAGTCTCGTGGGATTCCGAGACAATTCGATACTTGAGAGAGGAGCATTCCAACTGCTCGATAATTTTGGTCGTAGAGGTGGTGCGGAGTGCAAGCGGGTAAACGGTTGCGGCTGCCATGTGGGCAATGCCGCTCTTGACACGACCGCGGGCGTCATTGAGCACGACATCTTCTGCCCTGGGATGGTCGGCAAACTTACCTTCGATGACGACACGCAATCCGCGCAGTTCGAACAGCACGTCGGGACGATACTTACCGTGCACCTGAATAGTCTCGCCGTCCGCAGTGATGCCGTAACGTGAGATCAAAATGGCAAGCTGTGTATTCACAGCCTCCTCTCGATTCCTATGTTTCGTCATGCCCCCTTGTCCCCCTTGCCGCAGAACTACGTTGAAATCGTCGCGTGGTGCTTGAGAGTGACTCCGGACCGAAGGGGACACCCTGTTGGGCGTTGACGATCAACAACCGTACATTGAAGCTGATGGGACATTCCCAATGCCCCCGAACGCCATACGCCCCACTCCGAGCAGCCACCGACAACCTTAGCCGAGTTCCCGGGGCGAATGCAAGGTCGTTCCGGGGCACATAGCTTGACACATGTGTGAATCCCTTGGTACCGCCCAGGCAAATGGCGATCGGTTGGATCAACCCTTCTTCATCGAGCTGACGAGCCTGGGCAGAATCTTCCCAGCCGAGCGTCCTATGGCGTAGCCGCCAAAAAGACACCAACAATAATCCAGATCAACCTGACTTTCTGACTTGCTGAAAATTATTAACATTCTGTCGTCCTGCGAGGCTTCTTTACGCGACCCTCGCCCACTCTCATGCTCGCATCCATTCTCCCATAAATGCGGGGGGCGTGACAAGGGCCCTCGACAGGTTCAAAAGGTCGCTAGGCGGTCATTTGGTTGACTTTGTCTGCTCAATAAACCAATTTCGTAAGGCATTTCGAACAATGTACTCAAAAGTATTTAGTGTCATCGGCAAATCATCCTTTACCCAGGTGCCAAAATTCGAGGACGCTGCCGAATAAATGGGCTTCTCGGCATATTTGCCCTCCGGTATGGGTGGTTGTTCGCACATCGGCGCCGGGAAAGGCGTTCCACCATGAAGTGCACGCGACCGCCAATCATAAATTTTCTTGAGCGCCTTTGTCATTGATTCACATCCCCAATCAACTTGGCCCCACTCAACTGGTCGTTCCTTTGGGGCCGGCGGAAGGTGCTTGATAAGAAAATCAATAAAGGTCTTTGTTGCACCCATATACGGAGCAATTAAATCCGCAACTTCCTCCACAAACTTGCCTCCCCCTTTTTCCACAAGCAATTTTTCCAGCTTTGGTTTGAAAAGCCGAAGCCTCTCGACATTGGTTTCCTTGCCAGCCCGCCAGTATCCTGCCAAAGTTTCGACTGCAGACACAAAAAACAGCCAAGCTTTTTCTGGCTCCAATTCTGTTAGCCATAGTCCTTCTTGATAGCTTCTTGCAGCCTTTAAAAAAGCCGCTGCCTCCTTGTGATTCAGAAACATTGTGTCTTTTAGTGGGTCCGCACAGTTTATGTTATGATTACCAGTTGCGTTTGGAACGTTGGGCTGCTTTCCATCGCGTCTAGCTTTTATCGGCACTTGCGGCCCTTCTGTTCGATACGGGGTGCCGCGCGGGTCGCCGCCTTTCTCGAATATCCTAGTCTGTGGTCCGGCACGAAGACGAAAGCCGCCAAACATTGAAACCAGAGCCGCTAGTTCTTCCGCATGATTTCCCCCATGGTATTTTTTTACGTCTGTCTTCTCCATCTGGGGCATTTCATACTTTTGGCAGAACTCAAACCGCAATATGGCAGATGGCCTTACGATCCCGTCGGGCAAATAAGTGAGTGTATTTAGTATCTGATAGGGGCCAAGCCCCTCGTTGAGTTGGCCGGCCAAATATACATCGCTGTATAGTTCATATTCGGCTGCTTCCTCATTGGTTTCCTTAATGTTATACTTTGCCCAATTCGAATAGAAGAAGGGACCCTTTTCGTTCTCTTTTTGAGTTTCGTTTGACATAGAGATTTTCCTGTATCCGCCTAACGAATCTGTAGAAAAAGCCGCCCGGTACGTCACGGATTACTACATTTGCCTCCCGGAGCCCGCCTCCTATGAACAAATAGGGGGTTCCGTAGAGGCTGTCCGACTTTTCCTACTGACTCAATGTTTACTTCACCTCCGGGCCGGACTGGCGCGCCCCTGTCAACCCGCAATGATCCTATCGCATCTCCCCCCTGAGCGCCAGCGCCATGAAATGTGGGACCGATGGCTGTGCGGAGACCGGGTTGCAGTCAGTCCCACCGCCTTCTATGAGGATGAGTATTTTCCTCATTGACTGAGGAGTCTAGACGAAAGGCCGTTAGACCTAATGTGAATTGAACCCCCTTGTGCTATTCCTTATATGCACCACACTCCGAAGCTAATGGACATTTCTGTTCCCCACTTTTATCGAACCATTGCCTGGAAAAGCAAGTACCAGAATCTCTTGTAAGATCTCTATTTGGTACCAAGGTCCGTTCGTATAGCCGTCCTTTGAAAAATCCGCAAACAATCCGAGCTTCCGTAAATTCGAGCACTGAGAATATGTGATCGGCGCCTTCGTTTGTGAGATTGATTACTCTATCTCTCAACTTGCTCGCTTCCGTTTCTACGTCTTTGATTACAAATGCTCGGTTAGGCCCGCCAGGAAGACCCTGGTGTGTATACATTATCTGATCGATATCTGGATTACGAAAACAACTTCCCGTCAGACCGTGAGTAACTTCCGTTCGTATTTCTGCTAGCCGGGGAAACCATTCCTCGTAAGCTCTCGCCAAAGTATCCCTAATTGCTTCTGGAAATGCGGAGCCGTACCTATTTTCGTGTGCCCGTCTGAACAATTTTTGCGTAGATTGATTTTGCACGCCTTCAATATTACGATAAGTCCCATAAATGGCCCTACGTATGCCATCTAAACAGGCATATAGTTCGCAGAACCTTGTCTCCATTAGGGCCGCATAGGTTTTGGTCCATTGGGCATGTGTGTAACCAAGGGATTCTAATTGTTTAGTGTCTTCTAGCAATGCGGGCCTCAGGGCCGTCATAAGTTCGCCAATAATATCGTGTTTCGCTAAATGGCTTCGTGATGACCATACCCCTTTGACAGCCTCCCTATCTAGATTGACAGCCAACCCAATAAATTCGGAACAAAAATCAACCGATGTCCATAAGTCTGGAGCAAATTTAAGCATGAAAACCGGTTCGCCGTTTCCTTTTTTCATTGCGTCCTCCCCAACAATCATGCCTCTGTAACGATATTTGTGAATGTCAATGTTCAAAACGTCCTTTAAAGAGAAGATTTCAGATAGTTATGATCATAAAGCCTGATACCATTTAATTAATTGCTGCTATTATTAATCAACAGGGATTTGCCTTCTAAGTATATATCCATCTTGCAAAGAATGTAATATGAACAATACCAATTCATTTAGGTCTAAACGTTCTAATAACCCGCGAGGGTCATTGGCGCGGCTCCGGCCACTATCTGCTCGGTGCCACTATTCTCTCACACAGATAAGGGGCACCGCAATGATGCTCCACAGGGTTGACGTGCAGTCAGGTTCTCCTGGTCCTTGAACATTAAAGCCGATTCTATCGTCGCCCTCGGCCTCTTCGTTGTCTGCCCCATCACCCACATCGCACCGACCAGGCTTGTCGCCCCAAGCACCGCGATGATACAAAGCACTAGCAAAGTTCTCTTTGCCGTGAACAACGTGTTTCCCCGTGCCCGCAGGTGTCGTTGAACGAATTCGGTTGTTGTTCGTGCATTGGCCGATGAAGAGACATAGCGCGGGATAAAAAAACTCTCATCATCTCGCACTGGACAGGTCGGGGAATTGTCGGATGCGGGGGCTACGTTAACAGACTCCGCAAGACCCATTGCCCAAACAGCTTTGTGAGTCAAGACTACATGCTCTAACCAAGCCAAGTACGCTCTCGAGCAGGTCTTCACTGCTAAGCGAGTTAGCGCAATAGCTAGAAAGCCGAGGATTATTTCTGCGGGAATGGCAAGACCCGCGGGGAGTCGACCCGAGAAATGAACGCCTGCGATAGCAAACTCGGCACTCAGCAATGCGACGAGGGTTTTAATACCAGTTTCCTTATGGCGCACAAACCAATCTAGATGTTGATTTCCTGTCGTGAACGCATAGTTCAAAATTGTCTCCATGTGGGGATTTGTCGGCGATTCTGAAGTGGCCCACCGCGGCAATGAATTTTGCACGAATACCTCCACTCGAAACTGCAACAGCGACGATGAGCTTACGCACTGTCAACCCGTGAGGGTTCTCGACCCGCCCCTCGCCTACTCTCCTGTTCGCATCCATTCTTCCATAAATGCGGGGGGCGCCGCAAGAGCGATCATCAGGTTCAATTGCCCTCGTGCGCGGATTCCATCATGGCCCGGAGTCTATGGGCTCCAAATGAGAGGCCGAAGACGAGGGTGCAGTCAGTCCCATCGCATTCTTTGGAGAGGTATAAATGTTTTTGTTGTAGGAGGAGTCCAGACAAGGGCGTTAGACGTTGTATGAGATAAAATACTATCGATATATATTTTAATATGGTTTCATAATCAACTTAATCATATCCTATTGTCGCAACTATGCAATCAAGAGCTAAGCCTTCATGGCGGTCAGCCCTTATACGCTGTGCAGGCGTTATAATCTCATTATATTTTCCCGTTTTCTGTACAAACGATGATATATTTAAAGTTCCGACGAGCGGACGTGCATAAAATATTCCAATTCCTCTGGAGGTTTTTATATCGGGTATTGTCATTCTATAAGCGATTTCTTCAGGATATTTGTTCTTTATTGTTACATTAGAACGAATATCATGAGACCAGGTCTCCCGAAACTCATCTCGAAAAGTTTCACCCGGCAAACAATTTATCCATTGGCACGTCTGTGGGCCGATAGGTCGCAGCCCGTATCGCTCCATCTCCTCCATGTTTCTGCTGACTGCCATGATTTTCAGTTCTTCCAGGAGTATGATTTCTCCAATATTCCTAAGTTTTCTAAAAAGGCAACGCGTGTCATAAATAGAGAAGTTTATGATTAGTCTAAACAGTGTTGGTTTATGTCCATGAGAACGTCTTCCTATCGAAATTGACCTAAATTTATATGATGCCGTTTCAACGAAGTGGCGAACTCGTAGAGCCCAAGTGGTTCGCTCCTCTTCCCACTTATCTGCAATTGAATATTCCCCCTGCAGAATCGCTTGTTTGCTTTCCACCTCAGCCTTTTTTAGAAACTCTATTATTCTATCTTTGCTCTTCTCAAATCCCTCGGCATTAGCCATATCGCGCAGCTTTCGAGAGTGACAGGCAATTTCTTTGCGCCTGCATTGTGAATCCTTTTCCGTCATACCTATCCTTTCTGTATATTTAGCATGTTTTGCAACTCAGAGATTACTTCATTATAACGCTCGATTCCTTTAACAAGCTCATCATCTGCCCATGTATTAAAAACGTTTATGTGTCGCCTTAGATCTTTCAGGGCTCTATAGGTTTTCTTGGTTCCCCCTTCTTTTACTGCCATTTTAATCGATTCGATTAGCAGCTGTGTTCGATCATGCCACTCTTTACCGTCATCGTCTCTCTGTGTGAGTTTCTTAACGTGTATGTGAAGATGCGTTTGCGCTTTGTACACGTGTAATAAGGGGCCAGCCTGATATGGTTCGTCAAGACCGTCAAGATCCCGTTTGATATCTTTTTTGTATTCACCTTTACAAATACGATCGAAATCATCCTCATCCTCCGCCATTCCAATAATATCAAGCGACGTTTTAAAATTATTTGAAAGCGTATTGCTAATATGGTGAATTCTTTTCCATGCATATAATTCATCGAAAGAAACCGCAAAATCACCCAAAAGGCCTTTCACAGATTCCAGTTGCCTTTTTGCATCATCAAGTGCTCCCGGAACGTCCTTGCCTGCTCGCGCACGATCAATCAGACTTAGCGTTGCATCAATTGCCTTTGGAATCCCTAAAATAGTACCAATTGTCTGTAACATCAATTCCCCTCCTCAACAACGCCGCCCTTTTCTCCTATATACGCTTCTACTGCAGCAAAAATGTGATCGCGAAGGCATGCGTCCTGGTATTTTCCCGAATATTCATAAACTCGCGATAGGACATCTTCTATTTTTGTGTTTGGTTTGTAATTTCCTATTTTGGCAATTCCGCAGATCCCGCTGAGTTCATACGGCTCAGGATATTGGGGCTGGATATCTATTGCGACTGTGCTCGAGCTTTGAAATATTAGAGAACAAATGATTTGCTCTTGCGCATCTAAAACGAACATGGCATTGGGCGCATATTGTACAATAGCACTATTGCCAAAGGCAGCTTTAAATGGTGGCGGACCCCCAAATATGTCGTAGAGCATCTGTCCGTGATGGACATCCGTTTTCCAAGAACGATGGTATTGGTTATCGACATGGATGATACTGAGGGGACTGATTCGTATCTCTTTGGAGAGTATAGCAAATATGCCCGTGCTATACTTTTGCCACTCGCCAAAATTCATAGTTTCCGCTACCGCTATGGCAAGTTTATCCCTAGAAATAGCTACATTGGCAAGCTCGTCTTTTTTGGCATTTATCCGAGAGATTTTGAATCGGGCATCCTCTTCTGATGTTGAGTATTGGTCGAGCTCTGGGTGCTCCTCGGCTACGCGGCCCAAAATTTCCCAGGCACGATCTGGTTCAATATCGAAACCTGGATGACGAAGGCGAATTGTGATTGCGCGAATTTCGCTGGTATATGCCATTGTTTCCTCCCTGGGATTTCGTTGATACTGATATAGAGTGACCCTTTGTCAAGCCTGTCTCGTTGTTCTATTCATTCCCTCCGAACGAAGCAGATGGAGCTGGGCGCTTCGACGACGAGTCAGTCTGATATTCGCGGGCCGAAACCGCATGACCGTGATCCGTCGAGGAGTTGCCCCTGTCTATCGTCGCGGGCTCAGGATGAGTACCTTACCGCATAGTATCTTCGGGGACCTCCAGATCGTGCCAGCTCCATCTACCTCCTCCTGTCATAGACTATTTCTTTTCAGGCCGCCTGCTGCCGGGATCGACGCCGAACTTCAGTTAAGGCTTCCCATACAAAACTTACAAGCTCCCTTGCTACCGCCGTAGTGACCTTGGCGGTCGGCATACCCCGCATCAACAATGTCCAATACCGTTTGTACAACCGATGGTGCGCCCGGTCGGCGATCTCGATCGCCCAGGCTGGTTGACCCTGGCGCCGTCGTCTCAGCCCCGCGCCAATGTGAGGTTTATGCCGGCACTTCTTCGCGATTTGACCGACGGCACAGCGAGCATACCGATTCCCGGCCTTCGTGATCCCTCCGCGAATCTCTCTCTCCGCGCTCTGGTACACGCTCGGCGTCAAGCCGAAGTAGCTCATCAGCTCGCGTGGATGGGAGAATCGTTCCACCTCAAAGATCTCCGTCTCTAGCGTCAGCGCCATGACTGTATCGATCCCCCGGATACAGCGGAGTACGCCCACTTCCATGGTTCGGCTCTCTTCCTGGGCAAGTCTTTCAAGAGTCCCCTTGAGCCGTCCCCGCCGATTCTCAAGCTCCATCAATCCGCTCAGTAACTCTTCGAAAGTCGCCGTGTCTTTCCAGGATTCGAAATGCTGCTCCCGCAACCAGGCCCGATGTCTGCCCGTCCAATTCATGCCTTCTCGATAGATCCGACCCCGGCGCGTCAAGAACTTCAGGATATGATGCTTCTTACGCGTCGACTCCTCGCCCACACGGTGATAGGTGCGCACCAGGTCGCGAGCCGACTCCGAATCCTCGCCAGGGATGGCGACCGCGCGAAGCTCTCCAGCCCGATACAAGTGAACGAGTTTCTTGGCATCGATGGGATCCGTCTTCACACGCTGACCGCTGCGACGCGGGGTCAGTGAGGGAGCCATCACCTCCACCACCACCGGGCCCATCGCCTCCAAACGCCGCATCAGCGCAAACCCGTTCGGACCAGCTTCATAACACATCCGAATCTCTCCGCCGTCCGCTTGCCGCTCCAGTTTTCGAACCCAACGTCTCAAGGCTTTATCCTCGTTGGGGATCCGACGAACCTCCGGATCCGTTTGCCGCGAACCTCGCACCATCGCGACCGTCAAATTCATCTTGTCGTCATCAATCCCAATCCATGTGATAGACTTTGCCATGACCGGTCTCCTTTCGTCTGTATGCGGTATTCAGCCCAACACTGACTGATAGCCCGCGATTGTACAGACTCGAGGCCGGTCACTCTATACTGTCTATCTACTTCAGCCGTCAGGCACAATAATTCCAAGAATTTCTCGCATTGGTGCTGTCTTCAAGCATGCGCCCCAGTCTTTTTGACCAATTCAACATACGGCTAACGAGGCAGAAAAAGCCGACCGGAACGTTATTGGATAACTACATTTGCCTCCCGGAACCCGCCTCCTATGAACAAATAGGGGATTCCGTAGAGGCTTCCTGACCTTTTCCTGCAGATTCAACGTACAGATCACCTGCGGACGCGAAGCGGCCGCCAGGTGCACGCCCTCGTTAGACATCTGATCGCTCAACCTCGATGATTCTTTGAAATCCTCGCTGCATACGATACCGCCAGAACATCAATGCCGCCACAGTCAACATCATGACCACCTGTAACAGCATCAACAGCCTGGATGTTAGGGGGTCCAGCTTCCGTGAGTCGATCTTGATGGCCTCCGAGCAATCAAGACGATTAACTCCCGCCACTCTACCCTTAACCCCAGATACGCCGGGCACTCCGTTTACCGTTGGAACCACCGCGACATTGACCTGGGACCAGTCGCCTGGGTTCATCAGGGCACCCTGGATCAAGATTTCCGAACCTAACGGCATAGGATCAAGCCGGAGATCCGGCGGGTTTGCGGCAGATTGTTCCACCCCGAGGATCTCGGCGACGTCCTTAAGTTCAACGGTCAAGGGCTCCTCGAAATCAACACCCCGAATTGGTTGCGATCCGTCGTTGGCTATCCGGATTTGTAGAATCGCGTAATTCGGAATTGGACGGTTGTCATACATGACACGCAATCCACCCTGAGGGTTAGACATCCCCGAGCCAAGAAGAGTGGTTCTATTTTGGAGGATAATACTCAGAGACTTGCGTTCTTTGTCTTGGCCATTGAAGAAAACAAAGATCGCAATGACAACGGCCACGACACCTGCGACGGCACCAAGAGCGTTCCAGAATCGTATCAATTCATAGGCTCCTTCAGCAGACAACGCACGGATCTAACATGAATTATCTGGGACTCGGATAAATGGTATCACTTGGGAACCGCTCCTTACAACTCGTCTCTTGAATCCGCAACACGCGCAGGGACAATCCCCTGGACGAGAGCCGCCTTCGCAGCATATGGGACAGCGGCCCATCCTGTCCAGCATTGGCTTAATTGGCCGACTGACCACAGGTTAGACGAAGCGTCCTGGAGTCCGGTCGGGGTGCCGGGCCTGGGCCATGATGCTCAGCCGCCGGTCTGGAATCGGGGCAGGGCCTGGTGCCCCAGCTGCAGATGCCCCGCCGGATACAGTTATACATTATGGGTAATGTGAAAGGCATACATTCAGTGGCACGTACTGCAGAGGGTACCAAGACATTGTCGCGACAACGACATCGGCGGCAACCAGGCCCCGACGACTACGGCTAGCCGCAATCTTGCCCCGGCCGCGGCAACTCTCCAACGCACGGGAAATGCCGCATTATAAGCTATTTCAGGACACTGCAGATTCGTGCAATACTGGTCATCCGAGTCGCCCACCGGGCATTGAACAATCGTTCGGCTTTTACATTGCGCCCGCTTTAACAATATCTCGAATTATACATTCACGTCGCGTTTGGTGCAAACCACGACGAGCAATCAGGGGGCAGTTAGGGGGCAGCCGGGGCCGATTCTGGGCCGCGAGGGGCAGCTCGGGGGCCGATTTG
>JAHJDP010000028.1 GCA_018831195.1 Candidatus Eisenbacteria bacterium
GAGCGCGCGGAAGAGTTCCGGCCGTTTCAACCAATAGTCGGCCTGGAATGTCTGCCGGCTGAAATCGCGGTCACAATGCTGACATTTATAACGTTGCACACGATAAGGTTTTGTCTTGCGGGAAAAGAATCCCGCTTTCTTGTAGCTCCACCCCTCCGGCTTCTTGTGATACCGGCAATGCGGATTGGGACAGTGCGGCGGCTTGAAATGGGTTCGACATTTCGACATACCCTGCCAGCTGTGCAGGAAACACGCCAAATGCAATCTTCGAAGCACAACCCTCAGGATCAGGGCTCGCTCTCCGAAGTCCCCCACTCACCAGGAAGTTGTCTTACAATCCGCGCCGCCGTATCACCGGCCGGCTCATCCGGTGGAATCTCAATCCGCTTGATGCCGATATACCGATTGCGGAACCAAGTCATCTGACGCCGCGCGTACTGCCAGGTCTTCAGAATCATCTGATCCATGGCGGACTTTTCATCGCACTCACCCTGCACATATCTCAGCCACTCCTGGTATCCCAGAGTTTTGA
Organism: Candidatus Eisenbacteria bacterium; assembly: GCA_018831195.1. Lineage (NCBI taxonomy): Bacteria > Candidatus Eiseniibacteriota > Candidatus Eiseniibacteriota bacterium. The sequence continues at coordinate 533 of JAHJDP010000028.1, forward strand.
ATCCAGGGGCATTGGGGGACAATCCCTCATCGAGAAGTTCCCGTATCTCACCCACGAGACCGGCCTCGACCATCGCCCGACAGCGATCAGTGATCCTCTCCCGGAGATCATTCGGATCTCGTGCCAAAAAAAAGATCAAGGGCCCCTGACGGAGGTCATATGAACCATGTCCCGAACGATGCCATCCGCTAAGGGGTATCCCGGTTTGATGCCAGACCTCGAGAGCCCGAAGAATCCGCTGGGCATCCCGCGGCGCGATCCTGCCCGCCGTCTCCGGGTCAACTTCCCTCAGCCGCTGATGCAGCGCCTCACCGCCACTCTTATCCCATTCCCGGCGGAGTGCTTCCCGAAGGGATGGATCAATCTCCGGCATTGGATCGATGCGTCCCAGGATGGCATCAATGTACAGCCCCGAGCCACCGGCGGCGAGAAAGCGGCGCCTTTGATTTCGTGCCTTCCGAAGCTCATCGTGGAAGGCCTTGGAGAAACGCGCCGCCGATGATGGAGTATCGGGATTCCAGATATCCAATAAGCGATGGATTTCGCGCTCCGAAATTTCAGCCGGCTTCCCAGTCGCTCTATCGAGACGGCGGTAGGCCTGCCGGGCGTCAATCGAGAGGATTAGGGCCTCTCCACTGCGGGCGATGGTCAGAGCAACATCGGTTTTACCGACACCGGTAGGCCCCACAATGAAGGGAATGCGGCGCACGGAAGGAACCGCAGATCGGTCAGGAACGATGGAAGCGCCGGTCAAGGTCTTCAACCCGGAGTTCGACATAGGTAGGACGGCCGTGGGGATCGCCGTGCGGAACTTCAGCGGCGAAGAGGTCTTCAAGAAGTCGCCGCATCTCTTCCGGATGCAATTCGGTGCCTGATTTTACAGCGCATCGGCAAGCAAAAGCCTTCGCCAGCGCCTCAAGCGCCTCACCCTTGCGGGACTCCGGTGTGATCATCTCATCGAGGATTTCAGCAAGAAGGTTTGGTGCGACCGGCTTATGCGTCAACTGCGGCACACCCTGGACAATGAGGCTCGTCTTTCCGAAGAGTTCCGCTTCAAAACCGATCCGCTTCAATTCCCCAGCAACCTTTTCGTACGCCTCCACCCGCTCTTCCCCCACTTCCAGCACCTGGGGAAAAAGAAGTTTCTGGCTGTGCATCTCTTCCGATCCCCAGCGTCCCAGAGCCTTCTCATAGAGGATCCGCTCATGAGCCGCATGCTGATCGACGATGATAATTGTTTTCGATCTGGGGACGACGATATAGCGCCGGTCCATTTGCCAAGGAGCCGCACTTTGAGCCATCAGCGTCTCCGTATCGCTGGAATCAAACCCATCTTTCACACAGACACCGGCCTCAGGGGCCGGCAAACCGTAGAGACTTTGCGCGACCGCTTTCCCATCCGGCACGGATGACCGGATACCCGGGGACAATGCTACGGGCTGATAACCCGCCGGCGACGAGAAACCGACGGTCGGCTTAAAGGCCGTCGTTACCTGGCCGACAACCCGCAGAATCTCTCGAAAAACCCGGTCGTCATGATATATTTTTACCTCGCGTTTCGTGGGATGAACATTTACATCCATCATTTCCGGATCCATTGTTAAAAAGAGGACGGCGTAGGGGTGCCGGCCCGGAGGCAGAAGATCACCATAACCCTGTCTGAGAGCCTGAATGATCAGGCTCGAAACAATAGCCCGCCCGTTGGCAAAGTGCATCTGATGCGCGGGTGAAGGCCTGGCTCGTTCGGGAGAGCCGATAAATCCCTCAATATGAATTTGTGCATTTTTATTCCGGTTCCCGAGAACACCCTCCAATTCGGCGGAATAGTTGACCGGAACAATATCTTTCAATATGTCGGGCCCCGCCAGGGCCGCGAGCCGCTCTTCTAAGCTCTGTGTGGGAACGAGATCCAAGATCGTGCGCTCATCCACGGAGTAAACCCAATGAACGGGGAGACTCAGCATTGAGTATTGTTCAACATAGCGCCGCGCCTGCCGGATCTCCGATGAGGGTGAGCCGAGGCTCTTCTTGCGGGCCGGTGTATTGTAAAAGAGATCCTCAACCAGAACTGTAGTGCCTTGGGAACGGGCCGCGGGCTCCGGCCGGTTCACTTTCCCCCCCTCTGTTATAATCCGCCAGGCTGTATCGGCTGATTCCCACCGGGTCGTGAGGGTCAAACGGCTGACCCGGGCAATCGAGGGCAGAGCCTCTCCGCGAAATCCCAGTGTCGTGATCCGGTCCAGATCGGCTTCCATCGACAGTTTACTTGTTGCGTGACGCTCCATGGCGACAACGAGATCCTCCGGGGCGATCCCCTGTCCGTTATCGGCGACCTCCATTGATTGGTCAAGCCGTCCGCGGATGCGGATGCGGATCTCACTCGACTGCGCATCAACGCTGTTTTCCACCAGCTCTTTAATAACCGAGCTGGGGCGGGCGATCATCTCCCCGGCGGCGATTCGTGAGATGACACTTTCGGGCAATCTATGAATGCGGAGGCTCACGATCAACTCGCTGGTAATTCATCCGGTCTCTCATCCGGATGATAAGGTTCAGCTGATTGTACAAGAAGACGGGCGCGGTCCCAAAAATATTTCCAGGAAGCGATAGTGCCGACATTCTTGAGGAGGGGGTAAATTTCGTTCCACGCCTTCTCGACCCCGTCCCCGATCCAACTCACTTCAATAATGAGACCGTCGGCCTTCTGACGAAGGCGGCCCGACCCGGCGCACGCTTCCGTCTTCCAAAGATGTCCTTGGTCGTCATCCCATCCATGGGGCATCCAGGAAGCTTCGAGAATCGTATCGGGACCGAGACGCCATCGAAGGGCCAGCGCCGAAACACGGGAACGTGAGGCAAGATCGCGTGCGATCTCCCCAGCCAGCAGCTCCGGGTCCATGACCTTGTGAAGCCAGTCGGGAAGGGGCCGCGGGATCCCCGTATCGCACTCGATCCCGTGTTCGGTTTTGAGAGCCGGTTCCAATCCTTCCCGCGTCGGGATCGCTTCCGGAGCCATCTTCGAGACCAAAGGTGGATTGGCCGCCGGTGTTGAGGTCTCCAAAATCGATTGGGTGATCTCAGTGCCCAAGGCGGGGATTCCTTCCTGCATGAGACTCAGCTCGTCCCATCCTCCCGCCTCCAGAATCTCCTTCTCGGGCATCAGCCGCCATGCGCCCCGATCAAGAAAACTCTTCCAGGCCTCGGGCACCTTTGGCCCCACGACAACGACCTCCGGCAGATCACCAGTGAGTGATCCAACCTCCGTGCCGATTTCCAGACCGAATAACCGCGAAAGCCGGAGCGAGAGATCCTCCGGATCAGGTGAGAGAACCCGAACAACATGAAAACCAGGTTCCGCCAGCATCTTGGGAAGAAGGTCGAGGGCTTCAGGACGAAGCCCGACCATGGCGAGACGCAATATTTGTGGATCTTTCATTTTTTAATTCCCGAACCCGATATCCTCCACGGATGGGTCCCCCGAGAAGGCTTGGAAAATTTCATGAATCGTGTTGGAAGTGAAGACACCGCGATAGGTCACCTGCCAGCTAGCGGATGCTTGATGCACGTGGCTTTCAATAATTTTGACCTCGAGCTCTTCAAGCAGGCTTTGTACAACCTGAACCAGCCGTTCGTCACAAATTTTGAGTCTTAGGGTCAAAACCCGTCCACGGTGCTGGATGATCTTCTCCCACCGATCCAGGATGGTCAGAATTGCCCAGGCAAGGGCCGTCCCACCGACGGCTCCCGAATAGAATCCGGCGCCGATCGCCATGCCGATGGCGGCGACCGCCCAGATTGAGGCAGCGGTCGTGAGACCATAGATCGCCCCGCGGGCCTGAAGGATTGATCCGGCGCCGAGAAATCCGACACCGGTGACGATCTGGGCCGCGATACGGGAAGGATCGGTCAACTTCGAGTTCAGCAGAATCGGTGAATAGGCGGAGATCAGCATAAAAAGACAACACCCGAGGGAGACAAGCATATGGGTTCTGAGTCCCGCAGGCTTTCGTTCTTTTTCCCGCTCGAAGCCGATAATGCCCGCCAAAAGGGCAGCCCCCACCAATCGGAGGGCTATAATTGAAATATCATTAAAGGTGTCCAACTCTTTATCCTATTTTCCGGCCTTTTTCTTATATTTCAAAGGGTTAGGCTAATAGTCTCACATGTTGGATGAGGACATCCGGATCAATCTCCTCAAGACACAGCCGGTGTCCCATCCAGCACCACTTCGCCCCATGAACATGACACGGACGGCAGGGCAGGTCCACCTCGACGATTGAATGCCGCCCGATCGGCGTATAACCGAATTCGGGAACCGTCGATCCGAATATCGAGATAACCGGCCTTCCGACTGCCGCCGCAAGATGCGCCAACCCTGTGTCCCCAGCCACGATGACCCGGCACCCGGACATTTCCAGTGCAACCTCTTTCAAGGGCGCCTGGATCACCCGGTGCCCTTCCATCTCATCCCTTCCCATCTCCAGCGGCCGCTCCGGGTCCCAGAACCAAACCGGTTCGTATCCTTCTTGAAGCAATCTCTTAGAAAAATCAATATAGGTCTTTAATGGACACTCCTTAAGGGGATACCTTGCATGCGGCACCAGGCCAATCCGCTTTTTGGAGAGTGCCGATACTTCTGGGCCGAGACGGTCCAGGATCGCCCCCGCTATCATCGGCGGCTCTCCATCAGCTGGAACCCAATCGGCGACCGGCTTGAGAAATCGCTGGAGCAAGTGCGGGGGTCCCTTGTATCGGCGGCCGGCCACCACCAATCCCCGGCGATGAAGGGCGTAGGATCGGATTCCAATTCTCTTCTTCCAGGAGTAGCCGTAGGCCAACCGCCGGCCCTTGAGCCCCCCCTGAAGATCCCAAAGAATCTGATACCCTTCAGGAGAGGGATCCGCCTTGGAAAGAGGCAAGCGAAGATGGCGTACAGAAGAGCAAAGTGAAATCAGTTCCGCATATTCGGGCCGGGTCAAAAAATCAATCTCGAGATCTGGGCGCTGATTTTTGAGGAGGTGGACCGCTCCGAGCGCCATCAAGATATCCCCAAGAGAGCTCCCCCGGACAACCAAGATCGGTCCATTCCACGACTCCGCCCGCCACATCCATTCCGGTTGCCCTATCGGGGTCTTTACCATTTGTATTCGAAAATCTCCTCAAAATCGAAAACATCTTTAAAATCATCCAAACAGTCTTCATCTCTCTTCCGAAGCAAACCCTTCTCGACCATGAGAAAAACCAAATCACCCACATCCTCTGTTCGGTAGAGCCCCATATGATGAAGAACGGTAAGGGCCATGGGACCATATTCCCGCCGGACCATTTCCTTGATTTGCTCCAAAAGGGTGCGGCCCGAAATATGCCCCGGTTGACCTCTATGCTGCTGGGCCACCTCAAGGGCTCTTAGGATGAGATAGAAGGCATCGGAGTGAAACCGGCCCGATGCTTCAGCCGCCTCGAAAATCCGATCTTCAATCGTCGCGTCCACGATCGATCTCCCCTACCCACGGAATTCTTAGGTTTTCTTCATGCTGCCGTTGCGTGGATCCAGCACCGTGTCGGCGAGATAATTGAGATCATCGCGATCCGGGTGATCCAGATTAGCGTGAAGCCCGCGGGATTCATGACGGCCCCGGGCGCACGCGACAATCATATGAGCTACCAGGGCCAGGTTCCGCAACTCCACCATATCCCGGTCCAGAATAAAATCCCTGAAGTAACCCTCAATACTCTGACGGAAGTTTTGCACATAGCGGGCCGCCAAGTCGAGGCGGTGATCACGCCGCATGATACCCACAAAGTTCCACATGACGGCTCGCATCATATCCCAGTGGGCCGCGATAAGGACCGTTTCCTTGGGCTGGATCGCCTCCCCAGGATCCCACTCCGGCACGGGACCGGGCATCGCCCATCTGTCGATGAGGTTCCGGGAGGTCTCGGCCGCCCTCTCGGCCGTGAAAACGGCTTCCAGAAGAGAATTGCTGGTCAAGCGGTTGGCTCCATGCAACCCGGTAAAGCAGACCTCTCCAGCCGCGAGGAGCCCTGCAAGATCGGTTCTCCCCTGTTCATCGGTCAAAATACCACCGCACATGTAATGCGCCGCCGGAACAACGGGGATCGGTTCCCGGTTGGCATGAATCCCATACTCCATGCAGGTTTGGAAGATGTTGGGGAATCGTTCCTGGATCCTTTTCAGCCCCAAATGCTCCATATGCAGGAGGACATGGTCATCGCCGCGCTTCTTCATCTCCAAATCGATCGCCCGCGCCACAATGTCGCGGCTGGCGAGGTCGCCCCGATCATCATACTTCTCCATGAAGCGGTCGCCGCTAAGGGAGGTTAGATACCCACCCTCTCCTCGAACCGCCTCGGATATCAGAAAAGTCCGGGCAACAGGATGATAGAGACAGGTAGGATGAAACTGGACAAACTCGAGGTCGGTGATGCGGGCCCCCGCGCGATAAGCCATGGCGATTCCATCGCCTGTGGCGATATCCGAATTTGACGTATAGCAATAGACCTTACCGCACCCCCCCGTGGCCAGCAGGGTGATCTTCGCCGTAAAGGGGTGGATCTGCCCCGTTTCCTCATTGAGGACATAGGCCCCCAGGACACGGTCTCTTGGCGCGTCGATGGTGGGCGCCAGGTCGGGACCCGGGAGCCATTGTGGCTCAGGCGGGATATGGAGATCCTCACCATGGGGGGGGCTCAAGGATGAGAGTGAAGGAGAGGAGGGGGTCCCCTCGACCCTTGATTCCAGAATGAGATCGACCGCCATATGCCCCTCCAGAAAGCGGATATTGGGGTGTTCTCGAACCCGCTGGAGAAGGACCTTCATGAGGGCGCTCCCGGTGGCATCCTGAGAGTGCAGAATTCTTCGATGGGTATGCGCTCCCTCCTTCCCCAGGTCGTAGGGTCCCTCATTGGAATGAGCAAAGCGGATCCCCAACGCCTCCAAGCGGTTAATGAGTCTGGGCGCCGCCTCGGTGATCTTACGGGCCACCGGCACGCGGGACAGCCCCGCACCAGCATTCAGCGTGTCCTCAAGGTGGTTGCCCGGGCAATCATCGGGGCCGATAGCGGCGGCAATCCCTCCCTGCGCCCGCCAGGTATTCGCTTCATCCTCGGTTTTTTTCGTGAGGATTGTCACCCGGACCGATCCAGCCATCTCCAAAGCAAAATAGAGCCCCGATAAACCGCTTCCTATGACGAGGATGTCGCATTCCTGCGATGCCATGATTCCCCCTTTTCAGCCTCCCTTTCGGATCTCCAGATCTTCAGTTGAGTCTAGTGGATGCCGATAACTTCAAGAAAGCAGAAGCTCGGGTCCATCCCGGTTCCGCCCTGATTGGTCCAGTCCATCTTGGGAGGTTGTTATGCGTCATCGCTGGTATATTACGGCCATTCTTGCCATGAGTTGTCTCGTTTGTCTTGGGTGCAGCGATTCGTCCGACTCTCCCCGCTCGGAACTGAGCTTCGAGTCCTTGAACGGTTCGGGGAGCATGGCGTTTCAGCCCGTCTATAGCGATCTGATTCATTTTGGCGCCGACAAGGTCCCTTCAAGCGATGACTATGTTGTCGAAGACGCCATCGCTTTTGTTGTTCGCAATGATCCGGTGGACAGCAACCTAAGTCTGAAGCCGGGCGGCGCCTTCGGGAAGGTGACTCTGACACATTATACAATTTCATTTGACTCTGAAGAGCAACTTCCTCCATTCGAAGGGCAGATTTATTTGGATGTCTCCACCGGCGATCGTGCGGAGGGGACCATCATCCTGGTACCCGCTGGTATGAAAACCCGGGAGCCTCTCGTCAGCTATCTCATTGCGGGTAGCGATCTGATGACCTCAGCTGAAATCACCCTCTATGGTGTGGAGAAAACTTCACATGCTGAAGTCTCCGTCACGGCGCATCTGACCGTTCATTTCGCCAACTGGAGCGACAGCTAAAAACACCTGTTGTGGAAGGTCCTCTTTTCGGGGCGGCCGTTAACGCGGCCGTCCCTGCTTTTTTCTGCCTTCGAACGACACCAGGGCGCCCTCGAAAAGCTCCAAGAATTTCCGCCGATCCTCATCTCCGGCCCATCCGGCCGAGCCCCGCACCCAATAGACCCCGGGGATCTCATTAAGAGGTTCCTCCCACCGGACGGCATCTTTCTCGGTGATCAGAATCAAATCCACGTCATTCTTCTTTCGCGCCGCCTTTATTGTCTCGACATCCCGTCCCGACAGAGGTTCGTGGTCGGGAAGGGACCAACTCCAGACAATGTTAAACCCAAGGGATTCGATATCCCGCTGAAACCGGTGCGGCCTCCCGATGCCGGCGACAACACCGGTCCGTTTCCCCCGCAGATCCGCGGGACTCACCACCGGCCCCCCTGCGAGGGGCGTCAGCTCATCCGCCAGGCGCCAAACCATTCTCATCACCGGTGCCTCCGGCAAAAGATCCTTCTGGAAGGATGTCCTCTCTTCCGAAGAGCGCGAGAGAAGGAAACCTCCCGCCCGCCGAAGCCCTTGCGGTGGTTCCCGCAGATCCCCTTGGGGAAGAAGGCAACCCGCCCCCAGTGGACGCGCGGCGTCAAGGCATACCAAATCGAGATCCCGGCCCAGCCGGCGATGCTGGAATCCGTCATCCAGAAGGACGGTATCAAATGAGAGATGTTCAACAGCCCAAGCGGCGGAGCGGTATCGGTCGGAATGGGCTATCACAACCGCCTGTGGACAGCGGCGCGCCAGGAGAGAGGCTTCATCCCCCGCCGTTTTCCATATTCCGGGAAGGAACGGATCGACGGGAACCGGCGCACCGGGCGCCTGCGGGGCGCCATAGCCCCGCAGCAGGATCAACGGGGAGCGCCCCATCTGAAGCAGGGTCTCTGCAATCAGCATCACGGCCGGTGTTTTGCCGACGCCACCGGCGATGAGACCGCCGACACTCAGGGTCGGGCGTGGGATCCAGCGGATGCGGAACCATTCCCTGTCATAACCTTGATTGCGGCATCGGACCGCCAGGCCATAGAGGCTGGAGAGAAGGCCCAGGGCGGATTCCTCAAGGGCGCCCCCCTTGCCAACCCCTTCTCGAAGGCGGCGGATAAAATAATTGTGAATCCGGCGTCTCATGAGGTCATGACACCCCACCGGTCGAGCCAATCCAAAGTCTTTAAAACCCCTCCGGCGAGCTTTTGCGCGGCGAGGCCGGCGCGTTGGGCCGTTTCCCGGCGAAGATCATCCTTCTTTAACAATTCAAGGAATTCTTCGCCCAATGCGGTTCCGCTGGAGACCGACCGGCCGCCGCCCGTCTCTCCTAAAACGGCGGCGACATCGGCGACGGTATCGGTCGATGGGCCGAAGAAGGTCGGACACCCCCTGGACGCCGGCTCAAAAAGATTATGCCCGCCCAGCGGCGCGAAAGTGCCTCCGACCAGACCGGCTGCAGCGATCCACCACAAATCGCTCAGTTCACCGATCGTATCGAGTAGAAGTATTTTTGCTCCATTCTCCGCGGGCCGGACCTTTTGTTTAACCTCGCTTCGTCTCTCAACGATCCAGCCGGCGTCCCCGGCAAGATTCGCGAAGAGCGGAGCGCGTTCCGGATGACGCGGCGCAAGTATAACGAGGACCCGCTGGGATTCCGGCAGCTTCTTTTTGAGATGGATGAGCAATTCCTTAATCGTTTCCTTTTCTTCTGAGCGAAGAGATCCCAGGACCAGAATGGCATTCCAATCCCTCACCTCCAACCACGAGGGATCTGATGGGGGACGTTCGGGCATTTCATACTTGGTGTTTCCGGCAACACAGATCCTCTCCGCAGAGACACCCATCAGGCGGAACAATTCCGCATCCTCAGGTGATCGGGCCGCGACACATCGCAATCTCTTGAACAGAGGGCTGAAGAACCAGCCCATGGAACGGTACTTATCGATATTCCGTCGGGAGAGCCGTCCGTTAACCACGGCGACCGGAATCTCCCGCTTATGAGCGGCTGAAATCATCGCGGGCCAAATCTCGGTTTCGATCAGAATGAGAGATTTCGGCCGTACTTGATTAAAGTGACGCCTCACGACAGGGAACCAATCGAGGGGGACCATCCTTATATCAATACGATCCCCCCAGAGTTGAAGAGCCCGCGCCCGCCCCGTCGGTGTCAGCAGTGTCAGAAGGGGTCGCTTCCCACCCTGCGCCTTGTTCCACGTTTCGCGAAGAATCGGTCTCAGGGCCTCCAGTTCGCCGACCGAAGAGGCGTGCCACCAAACCGGCGGGTCGAGACCTTCCTTTGAACACCCGGCGAATCTCTCCCTCATCTCCTCGGGATATCGCATAGACCTCCAGAAAAGATAGGGTGATCCCAGAAGAACAGCACCTGTCGCCGCAATGTCATAGATCAAGGGCATGACCGAATCTTTCCAAAAAGGGATCCAGCGCTTCATCCCCCGTTATCCACCGAAGGATCTGGCGATGCGCATGATCGTCGTTGGCCTTGAGGAATGATCCGACACGTCCGGTCCATTTTTCGATCGACGCCGCCGGCGGAAGCGTATCGGGGATGGTAAAGGGTTCGGCAATGGAAAGCAGGCATCGCGCTCCGGGATGCGGAACAAGAAAAGCATCCCAGGAACCGAGCCGGGTGCTCGGATGAGCGGCGACCCCGATTGCCAGAATGGCGGCGCCGCTTCGCTGAGCCGTCATCAGGAGGCCGGGCTGAACCTTTTCAAAGGGACCCTGGGGACCATCGGGGGTCACACCCAAAATGCGGCCGGATCGAGAGAGGTTCACCATGTCAAGAATGGCCTTCAATCCGCCTCTTGAGGAGGATCCCCGGACCGTTCCATAACCCATTCGTTCAATGATCTGTGTGATGATCTCCCCGTCGCGGCTCTGACTGATAAGGACAGTAGCGCCACGGTTACGATGCGTATAGGCGAGGGTCATCAGTTTGCCGTGCCAGAAGGCGTAGATCACCGGAGTCCCTGATTGTATAAGCTCTTCTTCCCTTTCGGAACCAAGGATTCGGATCCGCCATGTCGCTCCGAGACTCTTAAGCAATAGGCTGCCCAGACGGCCGGCCCAAACAGCCCTGCCGGAGACCGGGACGCTGTTATTGCGGTGGGCTGTCATCCACCTGACCTTCCAATATTCGGTTTATATAATCGGCGGTTCTATCATAGGAAACCGGGCGGGCGAGCTGTTCACGGATCCTTCGAAAACCGCGGAGCTGCCGATCAAGGGATTCGGGGTTGTCAAGCAGATCCAATAACGCCCGTCCTATAGAGGCGCCGGCGACCTTGCTCTGTGCAAGCTCGGGGACCAGAGATTCTCCGGCCAAGACATTGACCATGGCAAAATGCTTTATCCGAATAAACCACCGAGCAATGAGATACGTTAAAGAAGACACCCTATAAAATACAATCATCGGCGTTTCCAGGAACGCCGCTTCCAGTGAGGCGGTCCCCGAAGCGACAAGGGTCGCATCAGCGGCCTGAAGGAGCGAAACCACCGAGCCGCGAAATATCATGAGTTTTCCCTTGTTACAGGTATCAAGATCCGCCGATATCCCCAGTTCGGATAGGGGCGGCGACAAACCCGGCGCTATACTAAGTCCCCATTGAAAATCAGGTTTTATTGAGCCCGTCCATCGCATCGCATCTATGAGAGGTTTGGCGTGACGCCTCCACTCACTTATCCGGCTTCCGGGTAGAAGAGCGATAAGGGGTTTGTCCCCCTCAAAACCCAGTTTCACTTTCTGCGATTTTTTATCTTGAGCGGGAAGCAGCGTCTCAACTCCCGGATGCCCGACGAAATGAGCCGGCACACCGGCCTCCTCAAGCAGCGGCTTTTCGAAAGGGAAGAGAACCAAGGCTGACCGGACCGATCGCGCCAGGGTTTTTAAACGTCCCCGCCGCCAGGCCCAAAATTGCGGCACAATATAATAGACAATGGGGATTTTTGCGGAACGGGCCCTTTTCATCAGACGAAAATTGAAATCAGGCGCATCAATGGCGACATAGAGATCCGGCTTCTCCTGTTCAAGACGCCGCCCGAGCTGGTTAATAAGCGAGAGGATCCGGGGTATCCGGGGAAGAACCTCAGTAAAACCGACAACCGCCAGCGGGCCGTAGTCGGCCCAGAGTTCGACACCAGCCGCGGCCATCTCCGGACCGCCGATCCCGCAGATTTTCAACGCGGGATTTTGCCGCCGAAGGGCGGCTGCCAGCCCGGCGCCGTGGAGATCACCGCTTCGTTCACCGGCGGCCAGAAAAATTGTCTGGTGCGGACCGAGCATACCCGTACCGCCACTGATCACGATCCCAGCCGATTTGTCAGACTGCTATCAAGGCTTTCCCGTACATTCTGACGGATTTGCAGAGCAAGACGGAGAATCTCAAGACCAACTTCCCCGGGGATGGCGGGTGGGTTCCCCGTGACGACGGCGCTTAGGAAATTTTCAATTTCATCCCGTAGGGGATTGTCGCCCTCCGAGCTCTGGGATTCCCAACGGATCCTTTCGAGCGGATTCTCGGCGGTTTCATCCAACCAAGCCCTTTGAAATCTCCTCTCAAGCAGATCCACTGAAATATATTGCCCACTGCCGAAGATACGGATCTTCCTCATTTTGTCTCTCGAAATCCGGCTCGCCGTCAAGTTGGCGACCGCTCCCCCGCGAAAACGGATCCGCGCATTAGCGATATCTTCGCAAGGGGTTAAAACGCCGACGCCGCTGGCGTCAACCTGCTCCACCGGCTGCCGGATCAGCGACCAGACGAGGTCGAGATCATGAATCATCAGATCAAGCACAACATCGATATCGAGGCTTCTTGGAACAAAAGAGGCCAGACGATGAGCCTCGATAAACCGCGGCGCGGGAATCAATCCTTCAGCCTGCCGAAAGGCAGGATTGAACCTCTCTGTATGCCCGACAGCGAGGATTCGATCCGCATCGAGGGCCTTCTGAATCATCGCCTCCGCCTCGTCCGCTGTTGAGGCGATGGGCTTCTCCACCAGGACGTGACACCCAGCCTCCAAGCATTGCAGGGCGACCTGATGATGCGACGTCGTGGGTGTCGCTACCGTTACCGCCGAGACCCTGTCAAGAATGTCATGGCAATGTGTAAAGGGTTCGCAGCCGGTTTCCCTGGCCAATCTCTCGGCCTTCTCCGGTTCGATATCGACCACGCCCACGAGATCAACCGTGGGCAGGTCTCTATAGATACGGGCATGAAAAGTCCCAAGGTGCCCCGCTCCTATGACGGCGACCGGGATTTTATCATTTGGAGCCATGCCACCTCCTACGGAAAGGCATTCGGAGGACGGTTGGATCAGCGGGTGATGCCCCTCTTGGAGGTTTCCGCGAAATGGCAAAACGCTTCGGCTTCGGGGAAGTTCGGAAGCTCGGTCCGGATACGTTTCAGGGCTTCCTCCACCCTTAGTCCCGACCGGAAAAAGATGCGGTAGACTTTCTTTAAGGCCGCCTGAACTTCCGGAGAGAATCCGCGCCTCTGAAGGCCGACCGAGTTCAATCCATAATTTCTCAACGGATTCCCGGCGGCTTTAACAAATGGCGCCACATCCTTGGGAACGCGGGACCCTCCCCCAATGATACAATGCTGTCCGATCCGGGTGAATTGATGAACCGGTGTCACCCCGCTGATAATCGCAAAATCTTCCACGGTGACGTGTCCTGCCAGATTAACGGAATTACCGAGGATGACATCACTGTGAACTTGGCAGTTATGCGCGATGTGCGCATAGGCCATAATGAGGTTGCGATCACCCAATGCAGTCTCTTCTCCTTCAAAGGTCGCCCGATTGATTGTACAATACTCCCGAAACACGCAACTATTCCCAACCCGGAGCCGTGTCGGTCCGCCCTTGAACTTCAGATCCTGCGGTTCGCTACCCACGACGGCGCCGTGAAAAAACCGGCAGTCTTTGCCGACCGTTGTCCAGCCGTCGATACGAACCATCGATTGCAACCAGCAGCCGTCCCCGAGAACAACATGCGGGCCGACATAACAATTGGGGCCTATCCGCACATTCTCACCGAGCTCGGCCTTTACAGAAACCTGGGCCGCCAGGTCAATGACAACTCCCATCCACTAACCCCCTACCCTACCGATCGACAATTGATGACAAGAGATCGGCTTCCGCCACGAGCTGACCATCCACAAGACATCTTCCCGTCATCTTACAAATCCGGCTCTTCAAGCGCACCATACGAAGATCAAATATCAACTGGTCTCCGGGTTGCACCGGGCGGCGAAACTTCGCATTGTCAATTCCCATAAAGTAAACCAACTTGCCATCAGGATCATCAACTGTGTGAAGTAATAGGACACCGCCAACCTGGGCCATCGCTTCAATGATCAGAACAGCCGGCATCACGGGATGCCCGGTGAAGTGCCCCTGAAAAAACGGCTCGTTGATGGTGACGTTTTTTAATCCGATAACTCTTTCGCGTTCCTCAAGATAGAGGATCCGGTCGACGAGAAGGAAAGGATAGCGATGAGGCATAATCCGCGTCACCGCAGCAATATCAAAATGGGTCTTTTTCCTGAGCCCGTCATAAAACGCCGGACCTTCAAAGGACTCCCAGATCTTCCTGGCGAGCTTCATATTGGTTGCATGACCGCTTCGAACCGCAATGATGTGGCCCTTCAGGGGCCGTCCCAGCAAAAACAGGTCACCGAGGAGATCCAGCATCTTGTGCCGGACAAACTCATTCGAAAACCGAAGAGGCTCCTCTGAAAGAATCTCATCGCCCTTCACAACAACAGCGTTACGAAGTGTTCCGCCCTTTATCAATCCCAAACTCCGCAGTTTCTCGACTTCCTCAAAAAGGGCGAAGGTACGGGCCGGGGCGATCTCATGTTCGTAAACCTCGGGGGTAATCTCCATTGTCATGTGTTGCGTGCCGATGGTGGGATTTTCGTACTGCAAAGTATAACTAAGTCTCAGCCCATCATAGGGCAACCCCACAAGCGAGACAGCTCCATCTTCTACTGTTGTTGTCTGATGTATCTCGACGTAGCGGCGGGGAGAATCCTGTTCAACGATACCCCCGGCTCGCAAGGACTTGACCAATCCAAGAGCGCTGCCGTCTTCAGGCTCCGGAACTTCGGATCCATTCAACTCGACGTAGAGATTATCGATATCCAGACCCGTTATCGAAGCAAGCAAATGTTCAACGGTATGGATTTCAACCCCTTTGGCGGCAAGGACCGTCTGGCGCATCTCCCGGTGATGCGGAAGGGCGTTCTGAGGACACACTTTAACATGGGGCTGGCCCGGCAGGTCGGTTCGAATGAAGACCACACCGGTATCGGGGGGAGCGGGAAGGAACCGCGCCGTGATATCTTCCCCTGTGTGCAATCCCCGTCCCTGGAATTGCGATTCCCGCTCCAGAGTCTTCTGTCGATCCACGTTCATTCCTTCAACTTCCTTTCCAAACGATTCACGCGTTCCGAGAGTCTACGAAGTTGTTGAAGGGCCTCTGGCAAATGCCTCATAGAGGCATAGATTCTCTTGGCGAGTGAGTGCTGCATCGCAGGGTATCCGGAAACCTCCTGCCCCTCCGGTATCGTCTTGGTAACACCTCCCTGGGCGCCCACTTTTACTCCATCCCCGATTTGGATGTGGCCGACGATGCCAGCCTGTCCGGCGAGGGTCACATTTCGCCCGATCTCCGTTGAGCCGGATATGCCGACCTGGGCGCAAAGAATGGAGTTTTCGCCGATGATAACGTTGTGGGCCACCTGGACAAGATTGTCGATTCGCGTCCCCCGGCCGATACGCGTCTCCCCCACCGTTGCCCGGTCGATAGTTGAATTTGCTCCCACCTCAACATCATCCTCAAGAACCACCCGGCCCAACTGTGGGATTTTTTTAAATCCATTTTCACCCGGCAGGTAGCCGAATCCATCGGCCCCGATCACAGCGCCGCTATGAATAATGACCCGATCACCAAGCCGGGAATCTTCATTAATGACAACCCGCGGATAAATCAGGCCATCCGCGCCGAGGATCGAATTGCGGCCGATAAAGACACCGGCCCGGATCGTTGTCCGTGCGCCGATAACAACATCGTCTTCAATGACGACATTCGGTCCGATACTAGCGCCCTCACTCAATTGCACATTCGATCCGATGACGGCTGTCGCATGGACTCCCGGCGCCGGCGGCGGAAATGGATTTGAAAATATTCCGAGGATCATTAAAAATGCGCCATAGGGATCGGCGCATTTTATGAGGGGAATTGGCGCTTCTATTTCATTGTTACCAAGGATGACGGCGGAAGCTCCGGTTGTTTTCAGGTATCTGGTATACCGCGGATTCGAGAGAAATGTTATTTCACCGGACACCGCCTCGCGGATACCGTTGATACCGTTGATCGGTATATCGGGATCCCCGCTCAACGATCCCGACAGAAGCCGGGCCAATTCGCCCAAGGAATAGGTTTTCTTCCTCTTCCCGCCGGCGCCTGCGTTTTTATTTTCCGCCTTCGTTTTCAAGATCCTCAAGACGCACTAGGACGTCGTTGGTTATGTCGTACGAGGGATCGGCATACAGCACATTATTGTCGGCCTTGTCCAGTATGAGATCGTATCCATCCTCATGAGCCATTGTTTCCAATAGGGTCTGAATCTTGTTGATGATGGGTTTGAGCAACTCCTCATTTCGTTTGGCCACCAATCCGTCGGGTCCGAAGATACTCTGAACATAAGTCTCATATTCATTGAGTTTGCGCTGGTAATCCCGCTCCTTCTCCCGTCGCTTCTCCTCGGAGAGCATGAGGCTTTGAGCTTCAAGCTCCCGGCTGAGATCTTCGACCTCTTTTTTGCGGGATTCAGCATCCCGGTTCCATTCATCAACATCTTGTTTAAAGATTCTCTCGGCTTCCTGCACCCCCGTGAATTTTTGCAGGATCACTTCCGAATCGATGACAGCTATACGGACATCCTGCCCCCAGCCCTGCGCCGGGATCAACAGGATGAGAAGCACGAGAAGAACGCTGCTGGTGGGTAAGAATCTCCCCATGGGTCTTTGTGGTCTTTTCATACTCTGCCTCCCAGAAATATCGCGGATCGTTGAGGATATTAGAGCTATCCAACCAGGTTTTCCAGGACTTTCCCCTGGAAAAGGTATGGATGGGTCTAAAAAGACGGGCCCAGAATCAGATGGGTTCGGAATCTCCCCTTCTCGATATTATAGGCATAATCGAGACCAACCTGTCCCAGCATTGGGATTTCCAGCCTCATCCCCAGTCCAAGGCTCTTCTTTAAATGAGATAGATTGAAGTCCTCCACGGTGTTCCAAGTATTTCCCGCATCGAAAAAGAGGAGCCCGTGCAAGGGAGAGACAATGGGGAATTGGTATTCTGCGGTAAAGGTGAACATGAATTTCCCGCCGGGAAAACGTATCTCATTACCGCTGGATGTGTAGTAGACGTTCTCTTCGGGTACGACGTAAAAATCATCATATCCCCGGAGATGCTCAAATGTGGTCCCGCCAAGCCTGAACGTCTCATTTCCAGGTATATGCTCATCGGTTGTAAACCCTGCGAGATGGCCCAGTTTGTACCGGAGCATCACGGTTGGCTTCCAAAAGGGAACGAAATACTGCTTCAAGTCCCAGGTCGATTTGACATAGTTCAGGTCACCACTCAAAGGCCCCCCGGCGATTTCCGTGCTCCACCGGGCAACCGATCCCAATGTCGGGTAGAAGGGGTTGTCGGTGCTGCTGCGGA
The DNA here is from genome assembly GCA_018831195.1 of Candidatus Eisenbacteria bacterium. Taxonomy (NCBI): domain Bacteria; phylum Candidatus Eiseniibacteriota; species Candidatus Eiseniibacteriota bacterium. Next base: position 18,272 of record JAHJDP010000028.1, read on the forward strand.
CAAAAGTCAGAGATATCTGGGAGGATGTCCCCGCACCCGAGGTCAGGTACTTACGGCTGCTATCGTCCAAATCCTCCATATCCGAAAATTTCAGATCTTCTAATGTGTAACCGAGATAGACGCGGGTATAATCGGGCCATTTGTAAAACCAGGGACGCCCAATCCGTACATTGCCGCCCTTCCGCTCTTCAGTATAGAGATCGAGAGTACGCTGTGTATTAAAAACCTGGAGTCCAAGGGTGGTTGGACGGCCGTAGAGCCAAGGTTCGGTGAAAGAGAAGTTGTAGTTCCGCCTCTTCCCTCCCCGCTCCAGGTGAATTTGGACGGATTGTCCCCGCCCGAAAAGGTTATTATGCCCCAGGTCGACGAAACCGGTCAGTCCCGTATCGCTGCTGTAGCCGGCCCCCGCGGAAGCCGTACCGGTGCTCCGCTCCTTAACCTTGAACGAAACACTGATATCGCTGCCGATTCCCGACGGGCCGTAGTCGATTTGGATATCTTCAAAGAAACCCAAAGCCATGACATCGCGCTGGCTACGCAGCAATACGGAACGGCGCAGGAGATCGCCGGGAGCAATGCTCAATTCGCGCCGGATCACGTACTCCCGAGTCCGGACATTCCCAAGGATGGATACCTCATAGACATTGCTGGGCTCGCCTTCTTTAACCCTGAAAGTAACATCAACCGTGTCAGCGTGGGTCGAGAGTTCGGGATCAATATAGAGACCGACGAGATATCCTTTCTCTGTATAAACCGAGTACCCCTGTCCGACCGCATTTTCCAGCTTTTCCTGGCTGAAGGTGTCTCCTCTGCGTATCTGGGCAATGATGTTTAAAAAATCTTTGTCAAAGACAGTGGAGCCTTCCCAAACAGCGTCGCCAAAAACATAAAGGGGGCCTTCCTCAACCTCGAATTCTATCGCCAGGTCTTCACCGTTCTTCGAATAGGTTGTTGTGGCTCCAAGGATGCGGGCGTCTTTAAAACCCTCATTTTTATAAAACTCGACAATCCGTTCTTTATCTTCCTCAAGCTTCTCACTACTATAGCGGCCCCTCCGGAAGAGGGCCTTCTTCTTGAGTTTCAGCTTGCCGCGCAGCTCATCATCCGACATTTCTACATTACCCTTGAAGGTAATTTTTCTGATTTTGGAGCGTTTCCCTTCATCAATCTTATAGGTAACGGCCACACCATCATCGCTCAATTGCGTTTCGACCTCTACCTTCGCCTGGGGAAATCCTTCGTTCCGGTATTCCTCTTCAAGCGTTTTTCTGTCCTGTTCAAGTGTCTTTTTATCGAGAAGTCTTCCTTTACGCAGTGTGATCTTTTCTTTGAGATCGGCCTCACCCAGATGATCGTATCCTTGAAATCCAACGGAGAGGACCCGGGGCCGCTCTTCGAATATCCAGGTGATGCGAACGCCGTCAGGCGGCACCGGTTCGGTTTGGACATCGATTTTTGAGAAGACCCGCATGCCGTAAAGAGCCCGCACCGATTCCGACATTTTGTCCTTGTCGAGAATCTCCCCCTCTTTCAATTTCAGACGCAGAAGAACATCCGAGGAGTCAACGGAAGCAAGCCCCATGAAATTCATCGCGACGATCGTTTCAGCCGCCGCGGCAGGCTCATCGGCTCCTACGGGGGGCATCCCCCCCGCCAGAAGCAACAGCATTGCGGGAAGCATGAAGGGGATTACGCGCCGATAGTTCGCTCGGACCTTCATTGCGGCCGGGATGGGCTCAAGATTAGGATCCTTCCGTTTCCGGGACCTCAACTGGTTGATCTGTTTCCTCATCTTTCGAATTCTTTTCTTCAAAGATCAGTTCCCCACCGCGTTTTAAAATACGGATTTCCGTTCCGTGACCGAATTTCCCCTTTAGAACCATCTCTGAGAGCGGATCCTCAATCTCCCGCTGGATAGCCCTGCGCAGCGGCCTCGCCCCGAGACTCGGTTCGAATCCGCGCTCGAGCAGTAGATTGATCGCACCGGCGGTCAGGGAAATCTTCATCTTCCGGTCCCCGAGGCGGTTATTGACCTCACTGATAAGGATTTTCACGATCTCTTCCAGATGCTCACGCTCCAACGAACGGAAGACCAGGATTTCATCGATTCGGTTGAGAAATTCCGGATTAAAGACCTTTCGCACCTCATCCATCACCGTGTTCTTCATCGACTCATAGGTAACTTCCGAATCTTCCTGAAGGAATCCCATCCGACCCTGACCCCGGATCAACCGGGCGCCGATGTTGGATGTCATGATGAGTACGGTGTTTTTGAAGCTGACCTTTCGTTTGAGACTATCCGTAAGTATCCCGTCTTCCAATACCTGCAGCAGAATGTTAAAGACATCAGGGTGCGCCTTCTCGATTTCGTCCAGCAGTACCACGGAATAGGGCCGGCGGCGAACCTTCTCTGTGAGCTGCCCCCCTTCTTCATACCCGACATAGCCGGGAGGAGCGCCGACAAGACGGCTTACACTGAACTTCTCCATATACTCACTCATATCGATCCTGATCAGCGCATCAGGATCGTTAAAGAGGAAACGCGCGATCACACGGGCCAACTCCGTCTTCCCGACACCTGTCGGTCCTAGGAAGACGAATGTCCCGATCGGACGTGACGGATCCCGCAGCCCCGCGCGATTCCGCCGGATCGCCCGGCTGATCGCCCGGACGGCCTCTTTTTGACCGACAATCCAGCGGGTCAATTCCTCTTCCATCCGAAGAAGCTTCTCGGACTCCCTCTCCTCAAGTTTCTGAACCGGGATCTTGGTCATCATCGAGATGATATTCGCGATATCATCTTCGCTGACTTCGGTGCGCTTAATGCTCTTTGATTCGCTCCACTCCCGCTTCATCTGTTCATACTCACGGCGCATTTCTTTTTCACGATCGCGGAGACCGGCCGCCTTCTCGAATTCCTGTGCCCGGATGGCCGCTTCTTTCTCGCTCGACATCTCCTCGATTTCATGCTCGAGACCCTGTAGCTCCGTAGGATAGGTCGTACTCGACAACCGCGCGCGGCTTCCCGCTTCATCGATCACATCTATGGCCTTATCGGGCAGGTTTCGATCGGAGATAAACCTCTCAGAAAGTCTCACCGCGGCGACAAGGGCGTCATCGGTATACTTAACACGGTGATGCGCCTCATACTTGTCCCCCAAACCCCTGAGAATCTTGATCGTCTCGGCCGCGGTCGGTGGTTCAACAATGATCGGTTGAAAACGCCTCTCCAGGGCTCCATCCTTCTCGATATGCTTTCGGAATTCATCCAGCGTCGTGGCGCCGATACACTGCAATTCACCTCTGGCGAGAGCGGGCTTTAACATATTTGAGGCATCTATCGCCCCTTCGGCGCCCCCGGCGCCGACGATAGTATGAAGCTCGTCAATGAAGATAATCGTGTCCTGGGATTCATTGATCTCATTCATAATCGTCTTGAGCCGCTCTTCGAACTGCCCTCTATACTTCGTTCCCGCTACGACCGACGCGAGGTCAAGCGTAATCAACCGCCGGCTTCGCAGGAGTTCGGGAACCTTGCCCTCGGTAATCTGTTGGGCGAGTCCCTCGACGATCGCCGTTTTTCCGACGCCCGGTTCTCCGATCAGCACCGGGTTATTTTTCTTTCGCCGGCAGAGAATTTGTATAACCCGCTGTATCTCTTCTTCGCGGCCGAAAATCGGATCCAGTTTCCCCTCCCGGGCCAGCATCGTAAGATCACGGCCGAATTGATTCAGGCTCGGGGTCTCCGATTTATCCTCCCCCTCCGAAGGGGCTCCTTGCTGCGGGTGTCCGCCGAGTAATTTATTGGTCTCTTCCCGGACTTTTTTACGGTCGACTTTCATCTCCGCCAGCACCTTGGCGGCAACCCCTTCGCCCTCGCGGATCAAACCCAGTAAAAGATGCTCGGTGCCGACATAATTGTGCCCCATCTGGCGCGCCTCATCGACGGCAAGTTCCAAGACCCTTTTAGCATTTGAGGTAAAAGGGATCTCGCCGATCGTCAGCGTACCGCCGGTGTGGGCCACCAGATTTTCAACGGCATGACGGATCGCATCGAGGTCGTTTCCGGTATTCTTCAGGACGGTGGCCGCGATCCCTTCCCCCTCCCGCAGGAGACCGAGAAGAAGATGCTCCGTGCCGATGGCATCGTGCTGAAGCCGGCTGGCCTCCTCCCTGGCGAGATAGATGACTTTGCGAACGCGTTCGGTGAATTTGTCATGCATCACAACTCTTCCCCCTTGTCGGGAGCCCGACTCCGTCCTCCGGGGCCGGCCATCTCCCTCATGGCTTCCTTCATTCTCTCCCGCACAAGATCAGCACGGAAGCGATTCCTTTCGATGGAGCTCATCTCCCGGCCGATTCGGAGCTGTATATGCGCCGGTTGGCCGAGGATGAGAAGTTCGTTGAGACCCTGTAAACCGGGCATGTCCGCCATTTCAAGTGTTACGCCGAAGCGAACAGCTGATAGCAGACCGATCATCTCCTGGGATGTGAGAACACGGGCGTGACAGAGGGTGCCGTGAGCGCGTCCGATCTTATCCTCGACTTCCATTCGCGCTTCGCGAATCAGGACATCCCTGGCCTTCTCTTCATATTCCAGGACCTGGCGGATCACCCGATCAAGGTTTCTGAGGGTTTGCGCTTCCCGCTCGCCCAAGGTCACCTGGTTCGAAATTTGGAAGAAATTTCCGACAACATCGGAGCCTTCACCCCAAAATCCGCGGACCGATAGACCGACCTGATGAACCCCGGCAAGGACCTTTCTAATCTTTTTTGTCAGTACCAGGCTCGGTAAATGGATTAACACCGATGCCCTCAATCCCGTTCCCACATTCGTGGGACATGATGTCTGATAGCCGAGTTCCGAATTAAAGGCGTATTCCAGCCGCTCGGCGAGATGGTCATCGAGCTGATTGAGCTTCTCGAAAGACTCCTGCAACTGGAATCCGGAGGCAAGCGTCTGAAGCCTGAGATGATCCTCTTCATTGACCATGATGCCGAAGACTTCTTCCGGCTCCAAAAAAACAGCCTGTTGCGGAGCGCCCACCGTCATATCGTGACTGACGAGATGCCTCTCAAAGAGGAATTGCCGTTCCATCAGGCTCAAATCCTCCATGAGGGCGAGATACCCTCCCTCCAACTCAGGGATCCCCTCCAGGGCCATCCGGAGACGGCTGAGGACCGTTCGAAGCTCATCCTCACCCGCCTGCGTGATAAACCGGATCCCTTTGATATTGCGCGCCAGCCGGATGCGGGAAGAGAGGATACGATCCGACATGGGGCCTTGGGCATTGGTCCAAGAGGCAGATCGCTCCAGCAAATCGCTCACACCGAAACTCATGACCCGTTTCCTCCCTCCGCAGCCGTCTTCAGTTCACTTTCCAAGTCCCGAATCCGGTCCCGAAGTCTGGCCGCCTCCTCAAAGTCTTCCTTCTGGATGGCCATCTCCATAGCATCATGCATCTCTTGAAGTTGTCGGCGTCGCTCGAGTCTCTCCCCCTCCAGACCCGGGGCCTTACCGGCATGCCGCGTCGCCCCATGAACCCGTCTCAGGATGGGCTGGAGCTGGACCTGGAACGCCCGGTAGCACTCGGCACAACCCAGCCGGCCCGTTCGAGCGAAGTGGCTGTAGCGCAGACCACAACCGGGACAAATAACGGCGCCGGGCCCATCCTCGGCAACAGGCGAAAGATTCTCCGCCATCCATTGAAATTGAGAGGCGAGAGAGATCTTGTCACTCTGCATGACCGAGTGGAATCCCTTCTCCTGGGCGCAGTTCCGACAGAGGTGCAATTCTGTCACCTTGTCGTTTTTTATCTCCTTAAAATGCACCGATGCCTCTGACTGTCCACAGACTTGGCACTTCATGATAACTCCTTATTCTTCAACCAAAATGCCGCCGATCACTCTAGACCTTCTATCGGCCATCCGGGATAGGTTCTCATTATGAGTTACAATGAGCCAGCTTTGCTCCCGCCTTTTAGCCAGAGTATAGATCAACTGATGCAGCTTTTCGCCCGTTTCGGGATCCAGATTCCCCGTCGGCTCATCGGCCATCACCAGCGGCGGATCCCAGAAAAGGGCCCGCGCCACCGCGACCCGCTGCAGCTCACCCCCGGATAACTCCGCCGGGCGATGATGCAACCGGTCGGACAATCCTACCTCGAAGAGCAACTCCTCGGCCCTCGGCATCAATTGGGCCGGTGTCGAGCCCGCAATGAGTCCGGGCACTAAAACATTTTCAATCGCTGTCAGCTCGGGCAGCAGATGATGGAATTGAAAAACAAAACCAATGGCTTTATTCCGAAGCCCGGCCCGCCGGTCTTCAGTCCAGCCGGCGATAGCTTCACCCCGATAAAAAACCTCGCCTCGGGTCGGACGTTCCAGGGTTCCCAAAATATGCAGAAGCGTGCTCTTGCCCACGCCGGAGGTCCCCAGGATTGTCAAAATTTCCCCTTTGTACATTTTGAGATCCACCCCGCGCAGAACGCGGATCTCCTGGGATCCCAACTCAAAGGACTTATATATTCCCCTCGCCTCCAGTAGGGGGGTCTCGGCCGTGGGGTTACTCATATCGAATCGCCTCGACCGGAATCAATCGGGATGCCTTCCAAGCCGGATAGAGGGTCGCCAGAAAGCAGAGGACCAAAACCGCCGCGGCGACGATGAGAACATCGAATGGCTGAACTTTGAGTGGGAGCGTATCCAAAAAATAGACATCGGATGGGAGATGAAGCGGGTACCGGTCCAATATGAGGCAGGCGAGCAGCCCGAGAGATGTGCCGAGGGTGACGCCCACAAGTCCGACGATAAGTCCTGTGAGCACGAAAATGTTCATAATCCCCCGTTCCGTAGCCCCCATCGATTTTAGAATGCCGATATCCTTCTTCTTGTCCATGACCGACATGATCAAACCCGAAGCGATATTGAAAGCGGCCACTAGTACAATAAGACCGAGAATGAGCGACATGACAAGTTTCTCTATCTTCATCCAGGATACAAGACTGCCGTTCATATCGATCCAGTTTGTGGACCGGTATGGAAAGCCGCCCAGGCTATCGACGATGTCATCGGCGACGATCTGCGCCCGGTTCATATCCACAATCTTGATACCGACGCCGGTCACTCGATCGCCCATTCCCAAAAAGGACTGGGCCTCCTTCAGACCGACATAGGCAAGGATCGAATCATACTCATACATCCCGGATTGAAAGAGCCCTCTGACTTCAAAGGTACGCATCTTCGGAATAAAGCCCATCGGCGTCCGTTTTGTTCCTACAGGGGAGACCAGGACCACCGTCTCGCCAACCGTGACACCAAGATTCTCCGCGACACGAACACCGAGGATGAGACCTGGTCTCCCATCGTCATCACGGCTCAGATCGAGTCCCGAAATGTCACGCTGAATGAATTCCGACAGGCGGCTGACCTGCACTTCCTCCTCCGGTATGATGCCGCGGACGACGATACCGTCAGCCGATCCCTGAGCGGAGAGCATCGCCTTTCCATAAACAAAAGGAGCCGCCGCGACAACCTCATCGTTCTGCAAGGCGGCCGCCTGAACCCGGCCCGCGTCTTCGATCCCGTCGGCGCCATAACGGAGGATCATCACATGAGCATAGGTCCCCACAATACGGTTCTTCACCTCGGCTTCAAAACCGTTCATGACGGATAAAACGATGACAAGCGCCATAACTCCAAGTGTCATACCCTGGACTGATGTCCAATTAATAATATGGTGGAAAGCATGCCGGCCCTTGGGCAGGAGATAGCGCTTCGCCAAAAAACGAGAGAGTGACATGTCAAACCAACCTTCCCCGCCGCATCCTAGTCCCTGTCAAAGAGTAGGGTTCGGGCATCTTCGGGAGTCCTCGTGGGATAGGCTCCGTTGAAACAGGCCATACAATAATGATCCGGATCCTTGACGGCCGCCCGCAAATCCTCCTCGGTGAGAAATCCCAGCGATGTCGCACTGATAAATCGCCGGATCATCTCTACATTCTTCTTTGACGCAATGAGCTCATCCCGACTTGGCGTATCAATACCGTAATAACAGGGACTGGTGATCGGCGGAGAACTTACCCTGAAATGGATCTCCCGGGCTCCACTCTCGTAAAGAGCCTCTACCAGCTTGCGGCTCGTTGTGCCCCGCACGATCGAGTCATCTACAACAACAACACGTTTCCCGTCCAGAATCTCCCGCACCGGATTGAATTTAATTCTTACACTATCGATCCGGCTGCTCTGCTCCGGCTGAATGAAGGTGCGGCCGATATAATGATTCCTGATGAGTCCCAATTCGAAGGGGAGACCCGATGCCTCGGCGAAGCCGAGAGCGGCCGAATTGCTCGAGTCGGGAATCGAAATGACAAAGTCGGCTTCAGCCGGGTGTCGCTGGGCGAGGAGATGACCCAGCCGGCGACGGACCGCATTGACCGACTCCCCGAAAAGAATGCTGTCGGGGCGTGAGAAATAGATCTGTTCAAAAATGCAGAGAGAGGGTTTCGTTGCCCCGCCCAGTTTAGCGACGGTGCGCGCCCGCTTGCCATCAAGGACGACGAGTTCTCCCGGTTCGAGATCCCTCACATGACGGGCTCCGATAATATCCAGAGCGCAGGTTTCCGAGGCGAACATCCACATTCCGTCGTGTTCCCCGAGGCTCAGGGGCCGGAATCCCATGGGATCCCGGTAACCGAGGATGATTTCCTCGTTCAACGCGACGCAGGTGCAGGCGCCCTCGATTCTTTCCAGAATTTCACAAAAACCGTCCACGAGGTTTTTTGCCTTTGATCGAGCGATGAGATGAAGGAGAAGCTCACTATCCGTCGTCGTTTGAAATATGGAACCATTCGATTCCAACTCGGATCGGAGTGCCCTCGCATTCACGAAATTTCCATTATGGGCGACGGCCAATTTCCCGCCTTTATAATCGACCAGGAGCGGTTGAACATTTCTTAGCTTTGTCGCCTTGCCGGTCGTTGCATAGCGGACATGCCCGATCCCCATATAACCGGGGATCCTGGCCCTTGCCGCATGCGTCATGGAATCGGGCACAAGACCCAACCCCCGGATGATCCGGGTTTTTTGACCGTTGTGCGTCACCATGCCGGCGCCCTCCTGGCCCCTATGCTGCAACGCATAGAGACCGAGATAGAGCAGCTCGGTGATATCACCCCGCCCATGAACCGCCATCAGGCCGCATTCAGTTTTCCAACTCACCCGACGTCTCCTTTAGAGGGTCGCCCCCGTCTCCTCATGCCGAATCCACCATGGGAAGGGAATCGATTCAGAGAATATTTGATGGGCATGGACATGCGGATTGATGAGCAACCCCTCCCGGCGGGACCGCGTCATGGCGACATCTAGAGTCGCCCGGCGCGGATCGATGACCGTACCCCCCCAGTTCAATCCCCAAACTTGGGCCCGAATAAGCTCATGACACTTCATCCCACATCGATCCAGAAGCCTTTCACAAACCCGAAAAGCGTGGCCGGCGCGGGGCTGTTCCCTGTCCCATGCCAGACACCATTGCCAGGAGCCCGGCCGCGTTCCGGGAGGAGCCCCTCCCGCACCCTCCGAACGGATCCAGGCCTTCTCACGGTTTGGATTGGCGAGTACGGTGGTTTCTTGGAGCAGGATTTCCGAGGGATCACCTGTCCCCGCCCAATTAAGCTCCCAGAGAGTCCATAATTCCATCCCCAGGATCTTCTCTCCCCACCCCAGATCCAAAACCACACTCTGCAGGGCGGATATAAGAATGGGATCCTTCCGCTTCAGCCGGGTCCAGACCTGCATCCAGCGCGGGGACTCCCTCATGAGACACCTCCCTGTTGCGATGATCGCGGAAGATACCGCAGGGAGAGGGCGAGCGATCGGAAGATGTGCCACCCGGGGCCTTCGCTTCGTGCTTGTATAAAGCGGCGGCGTTCCTCTCCCCAAGCGCCGTCGAGGGTCGGCGGCACCTGGTGCATCCAAAGCGCTCGTTCCGGATGAGGCATCAATCCCAAGACATTTCCCTTCCGGTTCATGACACCGGCCGCTGAGAGAAGGCTTCCGTTGGGATTCCACGGGAAAGGTGATGATCCCTGGTTTTCAGGATCAACATAGGCCAGTGGAACGAGTTCATCCAACATGGAAGAGACCTTTTGATCAATGGTGTAAAAGCGCCCTTCTGCATGCGCCACCGGCAACGGCAGCAGATCGCCCGGTTTGAGTGTTTGGGTGAAGAGGCAATCAGCCGCCACATCTTTCACCTCGAGATGCACCCAACGACTGTAATACCCGGACCGCCCGGTCATCCGGTTCCCGGCGAGGGTCATTTCAACCCGCTCCCCTTCAAGACCGGGAAGGAGACCCGCTTCCACAAGGATTTGTGCGCCGTTACAAATCCCTAGCACCGGTTTTCCCGCCGACGCCATCTCCACCACCGCCTCCATCAGGGGAAGTTTGCCCGCCAGAGCGCCGGCACGAACACGGTCCTGGAATGAAAAACCTCCCGGCAGCACGACCGCCGCCGCTTTTTGGAGGAGCGAGGCCGGTTCATTCCAACGGTGGATCCAGGGTTTCAATCCGACCGAGGCGAGGGACCATGCTGTTTCCTCCTCGCAATTACTGCCCGGAAATTGTAATACCGCGACTTGAAGATGGCTGGAGGTCATCATGCCAGAAGGTCCCCCAATCTTTGCCGCCAACGTTGCCATACAGGGTTTAGATCTATTCGGATCAATCCTCCCGCCGTCGGGATTTCGATATTCGGTTCCTTGATTACCTGTCCCAGCCCGTGGGCTGGGATGCCATCATCACGGAGCATCTTGACCAGATCATGCCACTCGGAGGCATCAGCCAAGACAAGATAGCCGGTCCCCTCGGCAAGGAGCCACTCGCTGGGAAGGCAGGGTTCGTGACACCCTTCCCGCATCCGGATCCCCAACCGGGGCGGATGATCTTCCAGCATGAGAAGTTCGCAGAGCGCCATTATAAGACCGCCGTGCGAGATATCACGGGCGGCGAGAAGCAGTTCATGCCGATGCGCCTTCAGAATCCCTTCGGCCATTTTGATTTCAAGCGCCCAATCGGGCGACCATGGCTTCCCTAATTCCAGACCAAGATGGCGGGCAGCGGCGCTGCCGCCCAGGGCTCCCGGCTTCCCCCGTATTAGGACCAGCTCCTGCCCCGCCGCCCAGGCCCGATTGGGAATGGCGGTCTGCGCCGAATCGAGGCGGCCGAAGGCGGCGATCGCCGGCGTCGGCGGAACAGCGCACCCGGATCGCGATTCATTATAAAAAGAGACATTCCCTGAAACGATCGGAAGCGACTCGGCATCCGGCCCTAGAGGAGCCAAACTCATGCAGGCTTCCCTCAATCCGATCAGTGTCTCTTCGAAATCCCAGAGGACTTCGGGATCCTCTGGATTCCCGAAATTCAATCCGTCGGTAAGGGCCAGCGGCTGCGCTCCCACGGAAATGAGGTGGCGGACCGCTTCAGCAACCGCCTGCTGCGCTCCGATACGGGGATGAAGACGACAGACGTGATGGTTTCCGCCGACGGCCACCGCGACGCCCAGCGATGACCCGTGCAGAGGCGTCACGACACAGGCCTCAGCGTCACCAGGCCGGAAAACCCCTTCCCCCCGCACCTCCGAATCGTAGTGCCGGTAGATCCATTCGCGGCAACAGACCTCGAGGTCACCCGCCATCGATTCCGCCAGGATCTGCCACTCTTTAACATTGGGGACGGATGTCGGATGATCCGCCACGGGGCGGGGCTTCCGGGGTCGATCCAGGGCCGGAGGATCGGCCAAGGCCGTCCGGGGAAGATTCGCCACCCGTTTCCCTTTCCAGTAAACCTCATAGTCCCCATCAGGGACGACTTCACCGACCACCGCGGCGCCCGCGCCGGGATAGCAGCGGGGCAGATCAAACTCTTCATTATAAACACGGAGAACCTTGGCCGTGACGGTGCGCGGGACGGCCCAAACAAACCGTTCCTGTGTCTCGGCGCAGAGAATCGTCTCAGGCCCGATATCATCTTCTGAGATCGGAACACGCTCCAAGTCGATGCGGGCTCCCATCTCTCCCGCCAGCACCAATTCGGAACTCGCGCCGCCCAACCCACCGGCGCCGAGATCTTTAAATCCGGCCGGCCAACCTTCGGCATCCATCATCTCCCATACTCGTCGATTCGCGGCGACGACCATCCTTTTCAAAAAGGGATCATGAATCTGAACGGCGCCTCGCTCTTCGGCTTCACGATCGGGATCCAAGATGCGGGAGGCGAAGGCGGCGCCGCCCATCCCGCTGGAATCGGTCGGCTTTCCGATCAGAATGAGATCATACGGTTCGTCGCGCGCCTCGCGGGGAACACGGCTGCGGATGATACGATGGCGGGCCACAATACCGAAAGCCACGACATTGACGAGGCAGTTCTCATCGTAGTCGGCATCCCAACCGACATCACCGCCGAGGTTGGGAACGCCCAAGGCATTGCCATATTCCCAGATCCCCTGGACGACCCCCCGGACGATCTCAACGACCCGGTCGCCGCTGGCTCCCTCGGGATCGCCGAAACGGAGCTGATCGAGAACACCGATCACATCGGCGCCCATGCAATAAACATCCCGGACAATACCCCCGATGCCCGTCGCCGCCCCCTCGACGGGAACGACCTGTGAGGGATGGTTATGGCTCTCATGCGCCACCACAAGACACCATTCCCGTCCATGATTCCGGCCGAGTTGTACAATGCCGGCGTCTTCACCCGGGCCGAGAATGACGGAAGGACCCTGCGGCGGAAGGTATTTCTTGAGGAGTCTCCGGCTGCTCTTATAAGAACAATGTTCGCTCCAGGCGACATCGAAGAAATAGGCCTCGGTCAGGGTCAGATCGCGCTTGAAGAGGTCCAGTATCTGGCGTGCTTCTTCCGAAGACATACGCAATCCCAGTTCATCCAGACGGCGCGACAGGGATTCATCATCGAGCCCGATGAGACCAAGGGGTTCAGCCGCGGATTGAGGAGTGGGACTCAAGATTGGGTTTCCTTTCCCAATGTTCTGGCAAAAATCGCATCAACCGAATGCAAGAAAGCCTCCGGCTCAAAGAGACGGTCTAATTCCTCCCGGTCGAGAAGACGGGAAACCTCGGGATGTTTCATAAGTTCTTCCTTCAAACTCCCCCTCCCATCCCAGATCATCCGAGCCGCGTCTTGTACAATGGCATAGGCCTTCTCCCGTGATCCCAAATGTTTTGTCAAAGCCAGCAGGATTTTCTGGCTGTACACCAGCCCGCCTGTCAAATCGAGATTCCGCCGCATCTGCTGCTCGTCGACCACAAGGCCGTTCATGACCAAGCAGAACTTGTTCAATGCATAATCCATAATGATAAAGGCGTCCGGCAGAATCACTCTCTCAACGCTGGAATGTGAAATATCCCTTTCGTGCCAGAGGGCGACATTTTCCAATGCCGCAATCGCATATCCGCGAAGCAGGCGGGCGATGCCGGATATCCTTTCGCAGAGGATCGGATTTCTTTTATGAGGCATGGCCGAAGAGCCCTTTTGTCCCGAGCCGAAGGGTTCCTGTGCTTCCCGGATTTCGGTTCGTTGAAGATTCCGGATTTCGGTCGCGAATTTTTCGAGACTCGCGGCAAGTTGCGCGAGTGCCAGCATGAGATGCGCATGCCGGTCCCGTTGAACAATCTGGGTCGAGACCGGCGCCGCGGCCAATCCCAATCGCTCGAGCGTGCGTTCCTCCACTTCAGGCGGAAGGTGTGCGAGGGTGCCGACCGCCCCGGAGAGCTTGCCGACCCGCATCCCTGCGCGCGCCTCTCTTAGGCGCGCTTGCTGGCGAAGCAGTTCGGTATACCATCCCAGCATTTTTAAACCGAAGGTTGTCGGTTCAGCATGGACGCCATGGGTTCTTCCGACCATGACGGTCATCTTATGCTTCAAGGCGAGTTCCCGGATTCGGGCTAGGACCGGGGCGAGTCCCCCCTCTATCAGATCACAGGCCTGCAGGCATTGCAGCGAAAGGGCGGTATCGAGAAGATCGGAACTGGTCATCCCAAAATGGAGCGTCGCGCCTTCCGGCCCCAGTTGTTCCGTCAGACTCGTTAAAAAGGCGATGACATCATGATGCAGTGTCGCTTCAAGTTCATCGACCCGTTCCGGGCGGAGAACAACCTTTGAACGAATCGCATCAGCGGTCCCCGGCGGCGCCGTTCCCCTCTCCTCGAGTGTTTCGACCAAGGCGAGCTCGACCCGCAGCCAGATCTCCAGCCGGTGTTTTGTGGACCAGACCGCGGCCATCTCCGGCTGGCTGTACCTCTCAATCACCTCTGGGGTCCTCCTTCAGGACCACGTCCAACTCTATCGGTTGCCCATTTCTCTCCAGCTCAAGGCGGATCTGATCGCCGATCTGGGCATCAAAAACCACCGACCGGAATTCCTGCGTTGAGGAGACCGGAACACCATTGACCTTCCTGAGAATGTCAGCGACAAGAACGCCCGCGTCATCGGCGGGACTGCCCCCCTCAAGCGCCCATACAAGCAGGCCCCGCCGGTCCCTGATTTGGAAATAGGCGGCGAGATAGGGACTGATCGGCCGCAGCGTTACGCCAAGCCATGGCTGCCGCACACGGCCGTATTGTACAATCTCGTTCGCGATTTCCAGACAATTGTTGATTGGAATCGCGAAGCCGATCCCCTCAGACCCCCCGCCCTTTGAAAAGATGAAGGTGTTGATCCCCACGATTTCGCCGAGACTATTGACAAGCGGACCGCCGCTGTTCCCTGGATTGACGGCGGCATCCGTTTGAACCATATCCTTATATATGGCCGTGTTGTCTTCGCTCGGCCGGATATCCCGATGAGTCGCACTGATGACACCCGCTGTCACGGTGGGTTGATGATCATTTAACAAAAACGCAAAGGGATTCCCGATCGCCATCACCCACTCTCCGACAAGCAGGGAATCCGAATCCCCGATCCGCGCGGCCGGCAAATCCTCACCCTCGATCCGGACCACGGCCAGATCATGATTCGTATCGCTTCCGATCAGCGTACCGTCGTAGGTTCGCCCGTCGGTCAGGGTGACCTTTATCTGATTGGCGTCGTTGACGACATGGGCATTGGTGAGGATAAGCCCCTCGGAATTGATAATCACACCAGAACCCAGTCCGGGGATTTCCTCCCGGTAGATCCGTCCGGGAACCCATCCGGGGAAAAGGGCGTCGAAGGGAGACGCTCCGGGAGGGCGGTAACGAACAAGGCGCGTTTGAGTTACAGTGATTGAAACGACCGATGGACCGGCTACCCGGGCCGCCCATACCAAAGCCGTCTCCCGCCCTTTCCAAAGGCCGTCCGATACATCCCGGGCCGCCAGCTTGGAACCGCCGCCATTCGATCGATCGGAGACCAGCTGGAGGGCGGAGCCGCCGGGATCCTGATCGGAACCGCCGGCAAGATCCCCCGGTGGTTTCTGAATTTCGGCGGGCTCTCGCGCCGTTTGAGAATTGTTAAAGAGGGGCACACCGAAGAAAGAAAGCGCCAGGTAACCCAAAGCCCCCCCAATAAGAAAGACGACCGGGATAAGCCACCAGCCGACCCGGGCGTGCGAACGTCTCAGATAGGGTTCCATAATCAGTCCTTCGGGACCTTCTTCCAATCCTCGAGAAACTTAGCCAACCCCACATCGGTCAGGGGATGATGGAATAGTGCCTTCATCACTTTATAAGGCATCGTGGCAATATCGGCGCCGAGGATGGCCGCATCCCGGACATGTCCCGGATGGCGGATCGAGGCCACGATGATCTCGGTATCGAAGGCGTAATTCGAGTAGATGGCGACGATCTCCTCGATGAGATCCATTCCTTCAGCTCCGGCATCATCCAGCCGGCCGATAAAGGGACTCACATAGGTGGCGCCGGCTTTCGCCATGAGCAGCGCCTGGTTCGAACTAAAAACCAAGGTGGCGTTCGTCGCGATATTCTCACCGTGAAGAATGTTCACCGCCTTCACTCCCGCGGGGATGGTCGGTATTTTTACAACAATATTCGGCGCGATCTTGGCGAGCACCCGGGCTTCCGCCAGCATCCCTTCCGTGTCGGTCGACACCACCTCCGCACTGACCGGACCTGGAACGATCCTGCAAATCTCTTTCAGCATCTCCTGAAATGTGCCTGTCTCCTTGGAGACAAGGCTGGGATTTGTCGTGACACCATCCAGAAGACCCGAATCAGCTACGCTGCGGATCTCTTCGATGTTTGCCGTATCGAGGAAAAACTTCATCGGATGACCTCCATGGCATAGGGAATGGGAATCCCGCCGATAGAATCGGCGATGGGGCTCCTGAGTTGTCAAAGTAGCAGATGATCGGGGTCCGGTCTATCGTGGGGGAATTTAATGAAAACAAGAGACCCCGGAAGGGAACTTCCAGGGTCTCAAGTTAAATCCGAACCAAGATGAGGTTCTGATCATAGCTTATTGAATCTTGATCTGACCCCATGTCGTGTTATTGGTCGGTGTCGGCACAACGCCGCCACAGAACACAACAAAACGGCCAATGATGTCACTCAGGCTCGCAGCCCCTTCGCAACCAAATTCAACTGTTGAGAAGATAGCCACATCCTGGGAACCACCCTCGGCAGGACCATAGGTGTCACTGGTGAAGGTCACAACACCCTGAGCAACGAAGTACAGGTCATCGGTGTAGTAGTTCGGGCTGGCCGTCCAGCAGGTGGAGACCTGTGAACCACTGAGACCATCGATGAAGCCACCGGCCGTACCCGTCCAGCTGAGGGACGTGTCGCCACCATTGACATCTTCAATATAATCGAGGACACCGCAGTAGGTCGTAACGAACGAT
Organism: Candidatus Eisenbacteria bacterium; assembly: GCA_018831195.1. NCBI lineage: Bacteria > Candidatus Eiseniibacteriota > Candidatus Eiseniibacteriota bacterium. The sequence continues at coordinate 35,130 of JAHJDP010000028.1, forward strand.
GCGACCGGAGCGCCACCGCCCCAGAGCATGTCCTGACCGACGGCCATCACGCATCCGCCACCATCGATATAGGTGCTAAGAATACCAAGATCAGCACTATAACCGGTATAGGATGTCCACCAGTCTTCGGATGAGTTGTAAACAACCATCTGATAGGTGGAAGGATCAAAGGCTCCCATCGGATCATAGATAACATCCGTGGCGAGACCATTAGCCGTGAAGGCTGCCACATACGCGGCACTGAGATCGGTGAATACCCCTTCTAAGACATTGATATCAAGGACATCAGCCCGACTCAGGTACTGATCGGTATAAATCTGTGGGATGCTTTCCACGACTTCAGGACCTTTTGCCATATCGGCTGCCATTGCCGTACCGGCCAACAACAGAATGGCAAAGACTGTAAGAGCTATTCTCATTACTAACCTCCTATGCTCGACGTTCCTTTTCTCTTAATGACCATCAGGAGCGCCGAACGATGTTTACCTAATTTGGAGCTCCATTGCTGCAGGAGGAGTATATCCCTGCAACAGTTGTAAGTATAGACCATAAAACCAAGGAAGATCAAGAGTAAAATCAGGGAATTTCTGTAATAAAATGCCGTCTAACCCACCTATTTTTCTGTGAGTTATCGAATGGAGGATATTTTTTTGCCGGCTCTATTTATTCCGGAGCGCCTTTTCGGCTTCCCAGGCCTGGAGCCTCTCGATAATCTGTTGACATTGAAGAACTTGCGAAGAGCTTGCGTCCGGCCTCTCGATCAATTGCTGGAGCGCCTGAAAAACCTCGGCGGCATTGGCGGCGACGCCATACCGGCTCGATCGATCCAAGAGCTCCAGGGCCTCCACGCGTCGTTCGGGATCCTCCCCCGCCAGGGCGGGGATGAGGACCGGTTCAAGGGTTCGCCCCATGTGCCAGAGCTTGAAATAGTAGGAGCGGAGAGCTTGATCCTCAATACGCGATGTTTGATCCCGGATCCCCGTCGTACCGTCAAAATAGGCCTGGATGACTTGGTCCACCGCCCTAAAATCCCGAGTGAGAACAAGCCCTAGAAGAGCGTCCATAAACTGAGGTGTGTTGATCGTTTGCTCCAAAAAGTGCAGAAGAATATCATATCCCCCGGGTCCCAGAGTCGCGCCGGCGATATTGAGGAAGCGCGCGGGAGGGACCTCTTTCCGAACCCGGTAACCCTCCATCACCGATCGGAGGAGATCCGCGGCCCGGGGATCGCAGGAAAGGCTGATCATCATCAATCCCTGAAAACGGATCTCATCCGTCGGGCCCTCGGCATAGCTCTTCATCCGCTCCAAGATTTCATCTTGAGGAGCCATCGACGCCGCGCCGCCCTCTATTTGGTTTCGGATGCTGATCGGGTATTCACAGGTATCGGATAACTCGAGGAGCGCAGTGGCAAGAATGTCCCTCTCCTCCGGCGTATAGGCCTCTTTATGTTCGGCAAGATATTGTGTGATGGCCTTGTGACAGGTCATGCGAACTTGGAGATCAGCCAGAATGGCCGCCAATTCCCTTGCCGTGAGGGGGGAGTACTGCATCTTACCATTAATAAACCCGCCCAGATCGGCATCATCTTGCTTCCCTTCACTCTCCCGCGTGCAGCGATCCATCACGTCGGCTGTCTTGAAGGCATCAAAAAAGGCTCTCGTTTGGGCATCCTGATCCGATGTGGACAGATCGGCCCATTTTTCGAGAGAGTCCTGCCAGGCTGAATAGATTTTCGAAGTCGGAATCTGTGTAAGATCTGTGACCTCTTCGGCCGTCACCCGCCCCTGAAAGAGGATCAAGCTCCATACGGCCAGAAGACATTGTACAAAAAGAAATCTTTTCATTCTCTCTCCCGATCTGGATTTTATGTATAAGTGAGGTGGATAACGCATCCGATCAAGCCGGTTCCACCCAAACCCGGCCGCCCTGCGACCGGACCCGCCCATCGGCGAAAGCCTGGACCGCCGCGGGAAGAAGTCTGTGTTCGACGGCGAGAACCCTTGCCGCGAGGCTCTCTACCGTATCGTCAGAGCGGACCGGGATCTGTTCCTGCAGGAGGTTGGGGCCCTCATCGTATCCCTCGGTCACCAGGTGAACGGTGGCGCCGCTGACCCTCTCCCCCGCCGCCAACACCGCTGCATGAACCCGCCGGCCGAAATACCCCTTCCCCCCAAAACGCGGAAGAAGAGCCGGATGGATATTGATGATGGCATCCGGATAAGCTCTCAGGACCTCCCGGGGTAATTTCTTCATATACCCTGCAAGGACCAAGAGACGGGCGCCGGAATCCCGCAAGGACTCCAGCAGGGCTCTCCGAAAAGAGGGCAAGTCGGGGAAATCTTTCGAGCGGAAAACCGCTGTCGGAACACCGGCCCGTTTCGCGCGTTCCAATCCGACCGCCTCCGGGTTTGAGGAAATGACGAGACAGACTTCCGCCGCTATCGATCCCACCGTCGCAGCATCCAGTAGGGCCTGGAGATTCGTTCCCCCCCCGGAAATCAGGACGGCGACCCGAAATTTTTCGCCCGACGAGATGTGGGATTCCCGTTGGGAAATGGGGCGGGGCTCCATCATGAACGCTCTTCCTGCTTCAGATCCGGTGGCTTCAAATCTGGTGGCTTCAAATCTGGTGGCTTCAGATCAGGCTCCTTCAAACCCTCTCCTTCCACATCAAACATCATCGTATCCCTACGACCCGCGCTGGGTAAAGGTGTTCCCGGTTCATATGTAAACATTTCCAGCATGCGGGTCTCGCCCCACCAAGGAGTGACCGGCGGGGATGCGGCGACGTCCCAGAGGGGGTTATAACCGACCCCGGTAAAGTAAAGCCCGTCGGCTGGAACGGGAGGTCCCGCGAGGCGTCGATCCCCGCCGCTCAGAAGCTCCGCCATTCGATCGGAGCCCCACCGACCCCGCCCGATCTCAAGGCAGGTCCCGACAACCGTTCGGACCATCCGATAAAGAAAATGATTGGCCCGGATCCGAAAGATCAGCCCGCCGGACCACTCCCCCCATCCGGCCTGCAGAATGCGGCAGATCGGCTGACGGTTGTCGGCGCTTTTATTCGACAACCCTATACAATTTTTGTCGCCGGTCAGGAGGGAGGCCGCCTCGATCATCGGACCCATTTGCGGCCAGACAACCGGGTGATAGGCGCGATGCCGCAGGAGGGCCGAGGGCCCCCGCATGAGAAGATAGGTATAATCCCGCCACCCGGCGCTCCAGCGGGCATTAAAGCGCTCCGGCGCCTCCTCGAGGGCGTGCACCCGGATATCGGCTCCCGTCAGGCTGTTCACAGCCCCCAGCAGGTTCCCGGCCGGCAGCGGTCTTGCCGTTTTGAAACTAGCGGCATGAGCCAGGGCATGACATCCGGCATCGGTCCGGCCGGCGGCGACAAGATGCACGGGGTGTTGGAGAACAAACTGAAGAGCCGCGGTCATCTCTCCCTGCACGGTGCGGAGATCTTTTTGCATTTGCCAACCGTGGAAGTTGGCGCCGTCAAATTCCACTACGAGGCGAAGCGTTCTCATTGGGCCGCGGCTTCCATGATTTGGACCGCGTTGGTGGCCGCTCCTTTGAGCAAATTGTCCGCTACAACCCAGAAATGCAGCGTCCCCGGCCGCCCTGCCTCCCTGCGCACCCGGCCGATGAAGACACCGTCGCGGCCGGCGACGTCCCGCGCCGTCGGATAGATCGAATGGGGCGGATCGTCTTGCAAGAAGATCCCCGGTGCGGCTGCGAAGATCCGGCGCGCCTCTTCGGGATTCAGGGGACTTTTTAAATCGACCGTCACCGCCTCGCTATGCCCCGCGACGACGGGGACCCGGACGCAAGTGACGCCGATGGGAAGAGCGTCCTCCTCGAGGATCTAGCGCGTCTCCACCTGCATCTTCCACTCCTCACGGGTCCAGCCATCTTCAACAAAGGCATCGCATTGTGGTATCACATTTCGATGGATTGGATAAGGGAAGGCGCCGCCCGCCGAAACCCGGCCGGGGTCCTCCGACTCCTCCGCCGCGAGAGTTCGGATCCCCTCCCGCCCAATCCCCGAAACAGCTTGATAGGTCGATACGATGACCCGTTCCAAACCCGCCGCCCGCTGGAGCGGTTTCAGGGCGACGACAAGCTGTATGGTTGAACAATTGGGATTGGCGATGATGCCGCTGTGGGACTTTATGGCCTCGGGATTGACCTCGGGGACGACCAGGGGCACATCAGGCGCCATCCGGTAGGCGCGGCTGTTGTCGATGACCAGGACACCCCGCGCCACCGCGGCGGGGGCGACGGCCCGGCTGACCTCGGGTTTCGTCGCCAAGAGAAGGACATCAAGCCCCGCCTCCACGCCATCCGACCACCTTTCAACGACAGAGGCTCCCCCCCGGAAAGGGATCACCTCTCCCGCCCCCTTTTCCGTCGCCCAAAAATGAACCGATTCCAGCCGACAGTCTGATCTCTCGAGGGAGGCGATCATGTTTCGCCCCACGAGACCCGTGGCCCCCAATACGCCGACCCGCAGAGGCGTTTTCATCCCAAAGCATCCGGCGCGACTCATGATGTTGAATCCACCTCCCCCGGCGTCTCACCGAGGTCCATGCCCCTCAACAACATCCCTTTGAGATACTCTCCCTGAGGATGATCCAGCGAGACGGGATGGTCGGGACCGGCGCCCAACCTTTCCACCCATTGCATCGGAACGCCGGCGTCCCGCGAGGCTCCGAAGACGATCTTTTGAAAGAGATCGGTGGTGATATGTTGCGAACACGAAAATGTCGCCAGCCATCCCCCGCGGTCGAGGAGCTTCATCGCCTGCATATTGATATCTTTATAGCCGCGGCTGGCCTTATCCACATGGCGGGCGGCTTTCGCCAGTGAAGGCGGATCGAGAATAATAAGTCCGTACGGCGACTTGACGCCGCGAAGATAGTCCCACGCATCGGCTTTCACAATATCAAGGCCGGTATTCTTTATCCCATTGATGGCCCAATTTTCGCGCGCCAGCTCCAAGGCGGGCCCGCTCGAATCGACCAGGGTCACACGCCGGGCGCCGCAGAGGGCGGCATGCAGCCCGAATCCCCCGGTGTAGGCGAAAGGAACAAGAACATTGCGGCCCGCCGCCAGCCTTCCGATACTGATCCGATTGAGACGTTGATCGAGATAGAGGCCTGTCTTCTGTCCACCCTTGAGATCGACCAGGAGACGAGCCGGCCCTTCGCGGATCTCGAGTCGATCCGGAGGATCCTCTCCCGCCACCGTCCTTGTCTCACCGGGGATCTGGGAATCCCGGACCGCGTTTTCCGTTCTAAGGAGCACACCGCGAGCGCCCGAAATATCGAGAAGCCTTTCCGCCAATTGATCCAGTATCCGGTACCAGAGAAGGGAGAGGGGTTGTACAACAATAAAATCATGATATTGATCAACGATCAGCCCGGGGAATCGATCCCCCTCCCCATGGATCCAGCGATAGGCCTGAACGTCTTTATTTAAAATCTCCCGGCGGTACCGGTAGGCTGATTCCAGACCCCGCCGGACCCAGCGGTCATCGATCTCACCCTCCGTCCACCGGAGAATCCGGCCGATGATCTGCGATTCGGGATTCACCGTGGCGACGGCCATATACTTTCCGTCACTCGACCAGATCTCGCCCAGATCACCGGGTTCCGCCCCTTCCAATGCCTCCACCGACGCGATCGCACCGGAGAAAAGCCATGGATGGCGGAAGGTGACCGAGCGATCCCGCCCCGGTTTTAGGAACAGACGATAAGTCCGTGGAACGAGATCAGCCATGTCGCCCCCTTTGACGTTTGCTATTGTAAAATGCCGTTCCCAGGAGGATCAACCCGATGGCTGTCAGGGCGAGACGAAACCATGAACCGGTGCGCATGGCGAAACTCGGCCGTCCCGGACCCACTTCAGCCAGCAGCATCCCCTCCTTGAAGGTCCCTAGAGATTGAACGATCCGCCCGTAGGGATCCACGAAAAAAGACAAACCGGTATTGGCGCAACGGACCAGCGGCAGGCCCGTCTCCACCGCCCGGTGTATCGCCATATCCGCGTGCTGGATCGGCCCCGGAGAATCACCGAACCAAAAATCGTTTGTGATGTTGACGAGAACATTGGCACTCTCTTTCACAAAACGCCGGCTGACCTCGGGGAAGACCGATTCAAAACAGATGAGGGGAGCCATTTTCAACGAATCCAGCTCGAAGAGAGGCCAATCCTCACCGGGCGCGAAATCGGATTGGCCGAAATCGAGTTTCGTCAGGAACGGGAGGATCTTCTGCATCGGCATCCGCTCACTGAACGGCACCAGCTTTCGCTTGTGATAGAGGCCGAGAATGACGCCTTCCTTGGAAATGTATAAGGCGGAATTCCTCGGGTGCTGCCGCCCGGTCAGCGAATCCGTATCCGTATGCAGTGTTCCCGTCAAGAGGGGTACCCCCCCATCCGCCAGCAGGTTTCGAATCCGGGCGAGATAAAGGGGTTGATAGAGTATCCGCAGCGGGAGGGCCGTTTCGGGCCAGATCAATAGTTCAGCCCCCGCATCGATCGCCTGCCGGCTGATCCGATCCAACCGTTCCCAACTCGCTTGGGCGCCGCCGGGCCGCCACTTGATCTCGCGGATCACATTCGGCTGGATAATCCCGATCCGGCGCCCCCCCCTCTCCCCGCAACGCCGCCTCCGGAGAGGGCGCCCGGCCCAACCGCAGGGAACCCTGAAGAAAGGGAAGCGCGAGGAAGAGAACGGCTCCGGCCAACAAAATCGATCGCCTTCGGGCCGGATGGGAAGACCGGGAATGGAACCGAAGGCCCTCATGCAGCAATCCGGTGACCCCTCCTATCCAAAAGGTGAGTCCCCAAAATCCAGTGACGGCGGTAAATTGGAGGGCGGCGGGAAACCGGGCCAGGGCATATCCGGGGATGCCCCAGGGGAGGGCAAGGGGTCCGATCGACTTAAGCCACTCGATCAGGGTCAGATAGATCGGAAAGAGAAGGCCGAGGGGAAGACCCGTCCCGGCGGCCGTCCGGCGCAGGACCCCGTAGAGGAGGAGATAAAAGAGGCCTAAATAGGCCGCCATCAAGAGCAGGCAGGGGATCATGAGGCCGGGAATCGTCACCTGTTCATTCGAGAGGTTCAGAATCCAATAGAAGATTCCGCCATAGAAGAGAAATCCGGCGGTCCAGAAACGCCGCCCAAGCCTGGCCGGGGGAGCGGCGGGAGATCGGTCCAGATCCTCCTGCAGGTGGCGGAGAAGGGGGAGCCATCCCAAAAATATAGCCCCCGGTATCCGGAGGGGGGGAAATGAGACCCAAAGGAGAAGGGCGGTAAGGACCGACGGCGACCAAAACCGGATCATACCTCTCAGCTTAGCGGGCAATTGAAGACTCCTCTTGACGGTCCGGCCGCCAGGGCTTAACTTTTCTCAAGGCTGGTCCATTTTCGGACCGGCCTATCTATGGAATCCGATTTTGGGTTCCCGCCCCATCACTTCATGATTGTATGACTTATTGAAAGGGAGATCAGTTCTTTGCCACAGCATAAATCGAATAAGAAGAGGATGCGTCAAGATGTCCACCGCCGTCTCAAGAACCGGGTTGTGAAATCCCAGGTACACACCGCGATTCGCAAACTCGAAAATGCCAAGCCGGATGAGATGCCGGAGCTTCTCCGGAGTGCCCATTCTGAGTTGGACAATGCCGAGCGGAAGGGCGTTCTGAAAGAAAACACCGTCAATCGCAAGAAATCGCGTTTGGCGAAGTGGGTTGCCAAGCAAACCCAGACAACACCCTCCAGCTGAAGAGTTTTCCCAAGGCGCCGGGCCCGCTAACAGGGCCCGGTCAGACCGGGATCCTCACTTCGAAGATCTCCTCTGAACTAAAAAGATCTCAGTCCAAAAAGATCTCATCCACACTATAAAAACCGGGTGGCCGTCCCACCAGCCGGCGCAGGGCGAGGAACGCCCCTCTGGCAAACGATTCCCGGCGAGTGACACTGTGCGCCAGTTCGAGCCGCTCCCCGCCGGGCAAAGCGAGATAACAACGGTGCTCCCCCACAACCTCGCCCAGACGGAGGGCATGAATCCCCACCTCTTCAGGCGACCGGGGGCCGGCGAGTCCCGAACGCCCCTCTTTCTTAATCGCATGGCCGCCCCGCGCCTGGGACCAGGTCTCATAGAGCGTTCGCGCCGTTCCACTGGGAGCGTCACGCTTCGCGCCATGATGGATTTCGAGGATCTCCAACTCGGTCCCCTCGGGCGCCTCCCTGCCGATGGAGGCGAGACACCTGCGCATCAAGGCGATCCCCAAACTAAGATTGCTGGCTTGCAGAATGGGGATCGTCTCCGCGGCCCGCGCCAGCCCGGCATGGTCCTCCTCCGTCAGACTCGTTGTTCCGCTGACGAGGGGCCACCCTCTCTCGGCGCAGACGGTCGCGATCGCTGCCAGGCCTCCGGCATGCGTAAACTCGATCACGCCATCGGCCGGATCCGCGACCTCCCCCAGACGGCGGCGCCAGCGATCGTCCTCGATTTCGTGGGAATCGACGAGAGCGACGATCGTCAGCAGGGGATCCTCCACGGCCAGCCCCTCAATCGCCCGACCCATCCGGCCGGCGGCGCCGGCAAGAACGAAGCGAAGGACGCGATCGGCGGAGTCCACCCTCATGAGCGGACCTCCTGATCCAGCCCTTCAATCGCCCGCCTAACCCTTTCGGCCACCTCCCTCAGACCCTCCCTGTTGTCCTCCCGAATGGGCACCAGCGGCAGGCGGAATTCATCCTTGATCAACCCTTCCTGCGAGAGGAGATATTTGATCGGGCCGGGATTGCTCTCGATGAAGAGCGCCTTGAAGAGGGGGCCCAGGGCGAGATGGTAGCGCCGGGCCGTCTCCAGGTCATTCGAACGGGCGGCCTTGACCATGGAGACCATCGCCCGAGGGAAGAGATTCCCCAGAACGCTGACCACCCCTTGCCCCCCCACGGCAAGGATCGGCAAGGTTAAACCGTCATCCCCAGACAGCAAGGTGATGGTGCCGGCATGCGCGATCTCAGAGATCGCTTCCAGCGACCCGGAGGCCTCCTTGATCGCCACGATCCGCGGGTGTTTCGCCAAACGGATCACCGTCGGAACGGTGAGGCTGACACCCGTCCGCCCCGGCACATTGTACAAGACAATGGGGATATCAACCGCATCGGCCACGGTCTGATAATGTGCAAGAAGCCCCGCTGGTGTCGGTTTGTTATAGTAAGGCGTAATAAGCATCGCCCCATCCACACCCAGTTCCCGCGCCTCCCGCGTGCGTTCAATGGTTGACGCGGTCGTGTTGGTCCCGGTTCCGGGAAGGATATAGGCGCGTCCGCGGGTGCGCTTCTGGACCCGCTGGATCACCTGCAACCTCTCGCTGGGACTCAGTACGGCAGCCTCACCGGTGCATCCGACGGGGACGATACCGTCGATCCCGCCATCGAGGAGATGATCGACCAGCCGATCAAGGGCTTCGAAATCAATCTCCCCGTCGCGGAATGGGGTGACCATGGCAACAGCGACACCTTCAAACATAATTCCTATCCCCCCTCATTGATCCTTCCACGATAAATGATCCGCGCGGGGCCTTCCAGAAACCAGCGTCCGCGGTCTTCTGTTTTATAAGCGGCTGTTCTAATATCCGTCTCCCCAAAAACAGTCAACTCATCCCTTCCTGTCGGCTGGATCGTTATGGGGGTCCCAGCTTCTTTCCAGCTCGTCAGCGCCCAGGCGGCGGCCGTGATGCCGCTGCCGCAGGCGAGGGTTTCATCCTCGACCCCCCGCTCAAAAGTCCGCAGACGCCAGGTCTTTCTTTCCATCGGCTGATCCGGCCGGCTTTTCGGCAGCTTCTCCGGCGGCCCTTCCTTCAAGATGAGATTGACATTGGCCCGCGAGGGACCGACGACGGCGTGCCGGCTGAGGGGTGGGCCCCATTGGCTGACCGGGCGATCGAAAAGATCCGCCGTGCAGAGAAGGACGAGATGGGGCACACCCACGGTGACAAGCGCCGCCCGCAGAATCCCCTTCGATGGGAATTCGAGCCCCTCTCCATCCGCCGCGGGAAATGTAACGGGCCCGAGATGTCTCCCTTCGGGATCCGGCATGCTGGTCCGAAAACGCCCCGGGCCGGCCGGTTCGGCCTCCACCGCATAATCCTCCAGGCGAAATATGAAAGGGGGAAGCTTCCCGTCGAGGAGCAGATAAGCGGCGATACACCGCGCGCCGTTCCCGCAGAAGGCGGCCACCTCGCCATCGGGATTCCGGAACCGAACCTGGAGCCCCCCCTTCACCCGGGGCTCGATATAGAGCAGGCCGTCGGCGCCGATCCCCCGCCGGCGGTCGCATAGCTTTCGAATCTTCTTTGAATCCCAGGTCATCGGTTGGAGCCGGCCATCGACAAGGATGAAATCATTGCCGGCCCCTTCGACTTTAACAAATTCGAAGGATGAGGCCGGATGGTCTTCAGGTTTCATGGCCCTTCCCCCGGTTCCCCCGAAGCTTTTCCAGCCGCCCGCGTGGAATCGGATGTCCCCCCTCTCAGCGGCAGGAGGTTTTCGGGCCAGGGTTTGGGCAGGACCGGCAGGGAGACCTGAAGAGAATCAATCGAACGGACCGGTTGAATCTCATAGGGACCCATCCAGGCGCTCTCCGGTTCACCCTCGGTGAGATCGCCACTGAGATTCAGGTCCCGGTAGGCGCGCAGCCAATAGGAGCCCGGCGCGATCCCCTTCAGTTCAAACGTATCGGAAGTACGCACTGAGGATATCGCACTGGAATCGGGGGATGGGAAAAGCTCCACCCATATCGGTCGGGCGCAATAGGCGCTGTCTTCAAGGGACGTTTCCAGGTCGAGGGCGAGCCCCGCCAGCATCGAATCTATCGCCGGCGGATAAAGCCGGCCCGGTAAAACCTCCAAGGTGTCTTCCGACCACTGCATCCACTCTTTCCAGGCTCCACGATCATCTGGGTCGGCCGCCTCCTCCGAGGTCGAATCTGGAGGTGGGGCCAAGAGGGCCCGCAGGGAGTCGGCCCGCAGTCGGATCGGCCCCGGTCGGCTTCGACGTGTACAAAAAGAATCGACAATCGTCCCGTTGATCGAACCCGGTTCATTGGGATATACGAGATAGATTTCCAAACCCATCCGCGTGGCCAGTGTATCGGGCAGAAACAGACTATCCGGGAAACAGGCCCAGAAATCAGATTTTTCATCGAAGGAGCGGTTGCCGCCGGCATCATAGAGGACGGCGATCGTCAGGGGTGTGTTGACCGGCAGATGCGGCAGAACGAATCCGCCCCGCGCGTCGGTTTGTCCCCGCCGGATGGCATCAGAGATGCCTCCAGGCGGAAAGAGCTGCCGGACCGGCTCCGTCACGGGCTCAGAGGCTTGTCCATCGGCCTGCGCTGGCGCCGGACCTAATGGAGCCCCCGTCCAGGCAAAAACAAATTGGCCTTGCGCCGGCAGGAGTCCCGCGATCACCTGTCCTTCGATGCGGCCCATGTCCAAATGATCCCCGGTCGAGAAGGGGATCGCTACGGGCGACGCCAGGGGATTCCTCCGCCGGTCCCGGATTTCGCTTCCCAGTAGAAGGACATACGTCGTGTTGGGTTGCAGGGGCGCCTTCGGCTGGATCGTGACATCCCATGCATTCCATGTGAATTGTAAGCGATCCACCTCAGGACTCAGAAAAAGCCAATCCTCCACCGTTCCCTTATTCATCGATTCACTAAAGGAGATGACGAAGGGATCCTCGACCCCGACGCCGACGGCGAGGGATTCCGGAACCGTGAGCAGAACCGTCGGCGGGGTTTTATCTTCCGGACCTCCGGAGGGAGGTTCAATCTGGGCGCATCCCCCACCGATCCACTGGAGAATGATTCCGGAGAGGAATCCCACCATGAGGGAGGCCCTCCCGCCGGACCCAATCCGCTTCTGTCTCAGCCTTCCATACACGTGACCAAAAGCCCCTTCTGGGCATGAAGACGGTTTTCCGCCTGGTCATAGACAATCGAGTGCGGACCGTCCATCACCTCATCTGTAATCTCTTCCCCACGATGTGCAGGGAGACAGTGCATGACCAGCACATCAGGATCGGCGCCCTTTAGCATTTCACTATTCACTTGGAATGGAGGGAAGATCTTGCGGCGCTCTTCCGCCTCATTCTCCTGCCCCATACTCGTCCATGTGTCGGTGTAAATGACATGAGCTCCCGCCACCGCCTCCTGAGGAGATGAGGTCACGAGGACTTTACTGACCCCCCTGTGCTGGACCGCCTCAACAAGCTCTTCCTCCGGTTCAAATCCCTTGGGCGACCCTATTCTGAGATCGAGTTTGTAGCGCAGGCCGGCATTCAGCCAGGAGCGGACAATATTATTGGAATCCCCGAGATAGGCGAGGCTCAGGCCGTCGATCGAGAGCCCCTTCTCCCGCAGGGTCAACATATCAGAGAGAATCTGGCAGGGATGAAATTCATTGGTCAGCCCGTTGATGATCGGAATGGTGGAAGCCCGGTCGAGATCCTCGATATCTTTCTGATGGAAGGTCCGAATCATGATGCCGTCCAGATAGCGGCTCATGACCGCCCCGATATCCTTCACCGCTTCGCGGCGGCCGAAACCGATTTCCGCGTCGGTAATCAGCATCCCTTTGCCGCCCAGCTGCCACATGGCGACCTCAAACGACAATCGGGTTCTAAGACTCGGTTTGTGAAAGATCATCCCGAGAACCTGGCCCTTCAAGAGCTGCGTTTCGCGGCCTTTTCTGAAATCCTTCTTTATGGATATCGCCCGGTCCAAGGTCCGGTCCAAATCGGCCCGGCTCCAATCCGATAATTTCAAGCAACTTTTCTTTCCCATCGAATCCATCTCCCTTCCACTCCTTGAGACCTCACAAAATATAACGACTCAGATCCCTATCTTGAAGGATGGAGCCCAGTCGTTTCTCAACCAAGCCGGATGTGATCTTGACCTCATCCATCTTTCGATCCGGGACATCAAAGAGGATATCTTCCAAAAGTGTTGTCAGTATTGTATGCAATCTTCTGGCGCCGATATTCTCTGTGGCGTCATTCACTTCACTGGCGATGGCTGCGATTCTTTTCAGCGCATCGGTTTCAAATTCGATCTGAACGCCCTCGGTGGCCAATAGGGCTTGGTATTGTTTAATAAGGGCGTTCTTCGGTTCCGTCAGGATCCGGTAAAAATCATCTTCCGTCAAAGAAGACAATTCAACCCGGATGGGGAACCGGCCCTGCAATTCCGGAATCAGATCTGAGGGGCGGCTGGTATGAAAAGCCCCCGCGGAGATGAAAAGGATATGGTCGGTCCGGACAAGACCGTATTTTGTGGCCACGGCGCAACCCTCGACGACCGGCAGGAGATCCCGCTGCACGCCCTGCCGGGAGACATCCGGCCCCGAACCTCCTTGTTCGATAGCGACCTTATCGATCTCATCAATAAAGACAATCCCCGCATTCTGGATTCTTTCGAGCGCCGCTTCGATGGCCTTATCCATATCAATCAGCTTCTGGGTTTCTTCCTGTAGAAGATAGACCCTCGCTTCAGCGACGGTCAGCCGGCGCTTTCTCTTCTTCTTGGGAAAGATCCCGTCCATCCCCTCGGGCAGGCTGATGTCCATCTCTTCCATCCCCATATTGGAAAAGATCTCGATCATTGGAGAGCTCCGTCCCATGACTTCCAAGTCGATCATCCGGTCCTCGAGCTGCCCTTTTCCCAGCTGGGTTTGGAGTTTCTCCCGCGTCCGCTCCCAGGATCCGTCATCCTCGGATTCTGTCGCATTCTTCCGGGGCCGGGGCAAAAGGATGTTTAACAATCTCTCCTGTACCCCTTCCTTGGCCTTCTCCTCGACTTCCTGACTCATTTCCTGCCGGACCATGGAGACACCGATTTCCGTCAGATCGCGGATCATCGACTCAACGTCCCGTCCGACATATCCGACTTCTGTAAACTTCGAGGCTTCAACTTTGATAAAGGGAGCCTTCGCGAGGCGGGCCAGCCGCCGCGCGATCTCGGTTTTCCCGACACCGGTCGGGCCGATCATGATGATATTGTTCGGGACGATTTCATCTCTCATCTCCGGAGAGACTTTTTGCCGGCGGACTCGGTTTCGCATGGCGATGGCCACACTTCGCTTGGCCGCATTCTGCCCGATGATATACTTATCGAGTTCATGCACAATCTGGCGGGGAGTGAATTGCTCGAGACCCGCAGCTGCTTGTTGTACGTCTGTCAATGCAGAGACCTCCCATTCCTACCGTGGGATTTGATGTGATGTATGGTGGCGGGGCAAATCGAACCCGGTCCACAAACCGGGAACGCCTAGAGTTCCTCGAGATAGATCTGGTCGTTGGTGAAGATACAGATTTGGGCCGCGATCCTCAAGGCCTCGACGGCCAGCTTTTCGGGAGGAAGTTCCGTATGCGCGGACAGAGCCCTGCAGGCGGCCAGGGCATAAGGCGCCCCGCTTCCGATGGCAACAATGCCGTCTTCAGGCTCCACGACATCACCGGTTCCTGAGATAAGAAGAACATGGTCCCGATCCGCCACCGCCAATTGAGCTTGGAGACGCCGGAGAAAACGGTCGGACCGCCAAACCTTAGCGATCTCGATCGCCGCCTTTTGAAGCTTGCCTTGATGGGATTCCAAGGCTGTTTCAAAACGGTCGAAGAGTTGCAGGCCATCCGCGGCGGAACCGGCGAACCCGGCCAGAACCGTTCCTTGATGAAGACGGCGGACTTTTCGGGCGGTTGCTTTCAAGATGGTATTTCCCGCCGTCACCTGGCCGTCACCGGCCATGGCGCTTTTCCCGTCTCTCACAACAGCCAAGACAGTGGTGGATCGAATCATGTCATGCTCTCGGGTGCGCACGCTGATAAACCTCCCTTAGAGATGATGGGGTGACATGCGTATAGATTTGAGTGGTCGCCGGAGAAGCATGGCCGAGCAGTTCCTGAATGATCCGCAGATCGGCCCCACCCTCCAAAAGATGAGTGGCATAAGAGTGTCGGAGGGTGTGGGGGCTCGGCCGGGCTTCGAGATTAAAGGGCATCAAATAGCGCGTGACGATCCGCTGAATGGAACGGACCGAGAGGCGTTCCCCGCGCGGATTCCTGAAAAAAGAAGTCTCCTGCGGATCGATCGATCCGGCCCGTTCCGGGTGTCGGAGATATTCTCTCAGCGCCTTTCGACAGGGTTCGCCGAAGCAGACCATACGTTCCTTGCCGCCTTTCCCCCGGATCCGCAACCACCCCTCCCGAAAATCGACATCCTCAATATTGACATCCGCCGCCTCGGAAACGCGGACACCGGTGCCATAGAGGAGTTCCAGAAGAGCCCGATCCCTCAGACCCTCGATCCCCTCGGGCCAGGGTCCCTCCAGAATCCTTTGGACGCGATGCGCCCCCAGCGGTCTGGGGAGCTTCCGCCCTGATATCGCCCGTGGAATCTCCGGTGCGGGATCCCGCGGGAGGATTCCCCGGCGTGTGAGGAAACGGGTGAAGCGAAAAATCGCGGCCCGGCGGCGGGAGAGGGTCGAGGCTGAATAGCCCCGAGCGGCCAGGACGGCGAGATAGGCCCGGATCGTCGCGGTATTGATTCGTTCCGAAATGCCGGATGGTTCACTCTGCCGAGGGGCGTGCTCGGCGAGCCAGAGCCGGAAACGCTCCAGATCCTCGGTGTAAGCCTTGATGGTCAGCGGGCGTAGACCCTCAACCGCCCTCAGCTGAAGCAGAAAGGCCTCCATTTCCGGAACCAGGGCGTCACTTCCCCTGGAGATTTTAGAGGACGCCTTCCTTGACGATGCCATCGGCAAGACTCCGATCCCCCCGGAAACGGCATTGCGGGCAGTAGAGATGCGGGCCGTGGGTTTTTGTTTCCTTTTCAACCAAGAATGGATTTTTGCAGGCCGGACATTCGACCGGGACCGGCCGGTCCCAGACCGCAAAATCGCAATCCGGGTAGCGGTCGCACCCAAAGAAAATCCGGCCCCGGTGACTGCGCTTCTCCACCAGTCCACCGGAACAATCGGGGCGCGCGCAGGGAACGCCCGTGGGAACAGCCCGGGTCGTTTTGCACTCCGGGTAATGTTCGCAGGCCAGAAAGCGGCCATACCGCCCCCGCCGCAGCATCATGGCCGCCCCGCATTTTTCACATTTGAAATCGGTTTTCTGAGGTTCCTCATCGGGGCTCAGGGGCTTTGTGAAACGGCATTCAGGATAATTGGGACAGGCCAGGAAGGGTCCATTACGCCCGAACTTCTTGACCATCTTGACCCCGCACTTCTCACATTCCTGATCGCTCTCTTCCTGAATCTCTTCCTTGAGATGGCTTTTGGATTCTTCCGCCTTGGCGAGGTCTTTTTGGAACGGCTCGTAGAAATCTTTAACGACATGGCCCCACTCAACATCCCCCTGCTCGATACCGTCGAGCTCCCCTTCCATCTTTGCGGTAAAATCAATGTTAAAGATATCGGGAAAGGTTTTTATAAGAAGCTTCACAACGGTTTCTCCGAGATCGGTGGGAAGCAACCGTCCCTTGTCACGGTTGACATAATCCCTCGCCAGGATTGTGGATACGATTGTGGCGTAGGTTGAGGGCCGGCCGATCCCCTTTTCCTCGAGAGCCTTGACCAGCGTCGCTTCGGTGTAACGCGGCGGCGCCTCGGTGAAATGCTGCTTCTTTTCAAGTCGTTTGAGCTTCAGAGGATCCCCCTCCAGCAATTCCGGAAGATCCACCGAGTCTTCATCCTTGTTCTCCTCGGTATCCCGGTAAAGCCGGGTGAATCCGTCAAAGACCAGATGCGTGCCCGAAGCTCTGAAGAGAAGGCGGCCGTTGGCGACATCGACCGTTGTCACATCCGATTCCTGATCTGACATTTGAGAAGCGACAAAGCGGTTCCAAATCAGCCGGTAGAGGGAGAGCTGATCCTTGCTGAGGACCTTGGCCAGGGAATCAGGCGTCCTCGTCACATCGGTCGGACGGATCGCCTCGTGCGCGTCCTGTGTCCGCTGTTTCTGCCGGTATAATCTCGCCTCTTTCGGAAGATACGGGGAACCGAATTGAGACTGAACCAGGTCCCGCACATTCGATAGAGCCTCATCTGAGATCCGGGTTGAATCGGTTCGCATATAGGTGATCAGACCGACAGGATCACCGCCATCGACGGAGAGCCCTTCGTAGAGCTGCTGCGCCACCATCATCGTCTTTTTCGCCGATGACCTCAGTTGTTTGTAGGCTTCCTGTTGAAGAGTGCTGGTAATGTAGGGCGCGTATGGCTTACGCCGGCGGCGCGTCGTTTTCAGTTCAGAGACTTTAAAGGAACCACTTTTGGCCTCTTCAACAAGGTTCTTCGCCTCTTCTTCATTTGTGATCTCAGGTTTCTTTCCATTGATCTTGTGAAGCTTGGTGGTGAGCTTCCCGCCCTTATCTGTGAGCAGGTTCGCCGTGATCGACCAATATTCCTGCGGCACAAAGGCGCGGATTTCGATCTCCCGATCAACAACAATTCGAAGGGCCACACTCTGAACCCGGCCGGCGCTCAAGCCGTATCGAATCGTCGACCAGAGGAAGGGGGATATCAGATATCCCACAAGACGGTCCATAATGCGGCGGGCCTGCTGCGCGCCCACTTTTGTTTGGTCTATTTCCTGCGGATGTTCCAAAGAATGCTTCACCGCATTCTTTGTGATCTCATGAAAGATGAGGCGTTGATAACTTGAAGCCGACTTACCCAACACCTCAGCGAGATGCCAGGCGATCGCCTCCCCCTCGCGGTCGGGGTCAGGAGCCAGGAAAACGGCGTCGGCGGCCTTGGCGGCATCTTTCAATTCTTTGATTATCTTTTTCTTGGCCGCGATGACCGTATAGGCCGGAGAAAAGTTGTTCTCCAGATCCACACCGAGTTTGCTCTTCGGCAGATCCCGGATATGCCCCAAACTGGCAAGGACCGTATATTTGTTTCCCACCATGCGTCCAATGGTCCGCGCCTTCGCCGGTGACTCTACAATAATCAATGATTTAGCCATCTATCCCTCAAACATCCTGTTCCACCGCTGCCTTGGTCGCTCTCCAAACTCCATCTATCCAGGTCGACCACAACACTTCTTGTACTTTAGCCCGCTTCCGCAGGGGCACGGGTCATTTCGACCCACTTTGGGCTGGGAGCGAACCAGTGTCTTACCCCGTCCGGCCGCTTCCCCGCCCGATTTCGAGACCCCGGCGCCAACCGTCACCGGCTGCCCACCCCCACCGGACCCGGCCGTCTGACCGGTTCCCAGTGTCCTATGCTCCGCGTGCTGGGTCCTCAGGAGCTGCCGCTGCTGATGATCGGGCGGCGGCGGGGCCGGTTGCTGGCCGATCTGAACCCGGAAGAGCATCTTCAGCGTCTCCTCCTGTATCTCATCCATCATGATGGCGAACATGCCGAAGGCCTCCCGCTTGTACTCGATGAGAGGGTCCTTCTGCCCGTAGGCTCGCAGACCGATCCCCCCCTTCAGCTGGTCGACCTCATACAAATGATCCTTCCAACGATCGTCGATCGCCCGGAGAAAAACATACCGTTCAACCTGGCGCATAATGGAAGCAGATAAAACCTCTTCTCTAATATCATAGGCCTTATGAGCCTGCTCCACCGCCTCGCCCAAAATCGTGGCGCGGGTGACCAAAACACCTTCGGGTAATTCAAAATTGAACGGATACAGAAAGGTGCCGCCCAATTCGGACCGGAGCTCGTCCAGATTCCAATCGTCCTGATGGTCCCCGGTTCCGAGATGGACCGAGACCTTGCGTTCGACGATTTCATCAACCATCTCGAGCAAATGGCCGCGAAGGTCTTCGCCCTCCAGCACCCTCTGCCGGAGCTCATAGATCACTTCGCGCTGCTGATTCATGACATCATCGTATTCAAGCAAGTGCTTCCGGATCTCAAAATGATGCGCCTCAACGCGCTTCTGAGCCTTCTCGATCGCGCGCGTGACCAGCCGGTGGGTAATGACCTCACCCTCCTCAACACCCATCTTTTGTAAAACCCCGGACAATCTCTCGGGACTGAACAGACGCATGAGATCATCTTCCAGAGAGAGGAAGAAGCGGCTGGATCCCGGATCACCCTGCCGCCCGGAGCGCCCCCGGAGCTGGCGATCGATCCGGCGGGATTCATGCCGTTCGGTGCCGACGATATGAAGACCGCAGGGCATATCCTTCCGGCAGGCCGCGACCGATTCACAGGCATCGCAATCGGCTTCGTCCTCGGGGGTTTGGATATAGCACAGCTTGCCCTTGACGACACCAGGCCCCAGGCGGATATCCGTTCCACGGCCCGCCATATTCGTGGCGATCGTTACCGCGCCCGGTAATCCGGCCAATTGTACAATTTCAGCCTCTTTGCGGTGCTGCTTTGCGTTGAGAACATTATGATTTATGCCCCGGCGTTTCAGCATCCGGGAAAGCGTCTCTGAAACCTCGACACTGATCGTTCCCACCAAAACCGGACGGCCGGCCTTATGATAGGCCTCGATCTCTTCGAGGATGGCATTATACTTTTCCCGCCGTGTGCGGAAAATCAGATCCTCATAATCGATACGGCGTACCGACTCATTCGTGGGTATGACGACGACATCGAGATTGTAAATCCGGATGAATTCCTCCGCCTCTGTCTCCGCCGTTCCGGTCATGCCCGACAGCTTGTCATAGAGGCGGAAATAATTCTGAAGTGTAATAGTCGCCCAGGTCTGCGTCTCCCCCTCGACCTTAACCCGCTCCTTGGCCTCCAAGGCTTGATGCAGGCCTTCGGAAAAACGGCGGCCGGGCATAAGACGTCCGGTGAATTCATCCACGATGAGAACTTTCCCGTCTTGGACAACATAACCGACGTCCTTCTCGAAGAGACAAAAGGCTTTCAGAAGCTGATTGATGCTGTGAATCTCATCATTCTTCTCGGCGTAGCGCTGATGAACCGCCTCGCGCTTCAGGATTTTCTCTTTGGGATCCAAACTCCCATCAACATCCACCGCTCCCAACTCTTCAGAGAGATCGGGAAGCGTGAAGTAATCAGAGTCCTGAGGCGACATATGCTGCCGGCCGATATCGGAGAGATTGAGGCTGCTGTTCTTTTCGTCGATCGAGAAATAGAGTTCCTCATCCAGCTCATGCAACCGTTTATCCCGCATGAAATCCGACTCTACCCGGTGGATTAATTTATCCAAGGAGGGGCTGTCGGCCAGCAACTTAAGGAATCGTTTGTTCTTTGGAGCGGCGCGGCGAATCTGAAGCAACCGGATACCGGCCGGATATGGATCCTCTTCCGTCTCGAGTTTTTGTTCAGCCTCTTTGAGAAATTTTGCGACCAATAAATTCTGCGCATAGACCAAGGATTCCACCTTGGGACGCAGTTCATCGTATTTTTGGCGGCTTTGCGTTACAGGGCCGGAAATGATCAGCGGCGTCCGCGCTTCATCGACGAGCACGGAATCGACCTCGTCAACGATGACAAAGAAATGGCCCCGTTGAACTTGATCCTCCTTCCGGCTCGCCATATTATCCCGCAGATAATCAAAGCCGACTTCATTGTTGGTCCCATAGGTGACGTCGGCCTTGTACGCCTCACGTCGCTGGGCCGTTTCAATGTCATGCGCAATGACGCCCAATGTTAAGCCCAAATATCTGAGGATCTGCCCGACCCACTCGCTGTCTCTGCGGGCCAGGTAATCATTCACGGTGATGAGGTGGCAGCCGAGGCCCGCGATGGCGTTGAGATAGAGTGGAAAGATTGCCACCAGGGTCTTGCCTTCTCCCGTCGCCATTTCAGCGATCTTGCCCTGATGCAGAACAATGGCGCCCATCAGCTGAACATCAAAGGGGACCATCTCCCAAAGGGTTTCGTGGCCGACCACCGTCCATCGTCTGCCGACATGGCGGCGGCAGGCTTCATAGATCGTCGCGTA
Source organism: Candidatus Eisenbacteria bacterium (assembly GCA_018831195.1). NCBI lineage: Bacteria > Candidatus Eiseniibacteriota > Candidatus Eiseniibacteriota bacterium. The sequence continues at coordinate 56,107 of JAHJDP010000028.1, forward strand.
GGCTTCCGGCAGAAGCTCATCAAGTGTCTCACCTTCTTGATAGCGACGACGGAATTCGTCCGTCTTGGCCTGGAGTTGTTCTTCCGACAGCTCGCAAAGCAAAGCAGCTTCTACCTTTATCTGCTCGACGATCGGAAAGAGGCTCTTGACATCCCGCTCGTATTTCGTTCCGAAGAGCGATGTAATCGCTTTTGTAGCAACTTGTTTCACCGCATCGAGCATCTCAATCTCTCCATCGACATTCGATCCTGGAGGATATCCCAAAGATCCATCGGCACACGCTAGCAGAGATGCCCCGACCCTGCAACCGACCCAAACGAAGGTCCCCCGCCCCCGAATTCTCAGCGGGGTCAGCTCAGGAGCATCATGGTGAATCCGGCCGAGAGGGGAATTCGAAGATTATCATCCAAAGGCAAGGGAAGAAGCTCAAAGAGGGTCGCGACAAAGGCGCCCCCCAAGATCATTTTCAAGCTGAGACCGGGTATGATCAAACCGATGACAACACAAGAGATGAAGCAGGCAAGACTCCCCTCCAGCGTCTTGGAAAGGATCGGAATGCGGCCGAAGGTTCGTCCGACCAGCGCCGCCATCGTATCCCCGACGATGAGGAAGCAGAGGGAGGCCACCGCGATCGGTTTGTTGAAGGTGTAGATCGAGATCAAGCAGGCGAGCAAAACATAGGTCGATCCGAGAAGATTGTAGCGTTCATGATCCCGGACCAGCCGGCCAAAGAAATAGTAGAAGAAGGTGCGGATCCGCGGTTCATTCAGTCGGACCATATCGACAACCAGGCTGATGAGAGTGAGGATGAGGAGAATCCGGCGGCCCTGCGTTTCAGGAAGGATGTAATACCCCACCGGGAGGATGATCGCCCCCAGATGGATCGCTTTACGCCCGATTTCCGATGTCAGGGATCTCAAAAACCTCTCTCCGTTCTGAACTTACCAATCACTAGGACATCAAGGTCCGTCCCATTGGCCGGTCTGTCAAGCATTCTGACGCGGGTTCAACTGTACCGGGAAAAGACTAGGGTTCTGGGTGGCAAAGAGATCGGTAGAGATCGTGATCCCGAAGAACCCGTCTCACATAATCGCGCGTCTCCCCATACCCAATCCTCTCCACATAGAAGTCAAGGCCATCGACTTCAGCTTTCCAGCGCCGGGATGGTCCTAATCCGGCATTATAGGCGGCGAGAGCTTCAGGGATGGCGAGATCCGCCTCGAAGGCCTCCAAAAGGTGAGCCACTCCCAGTGGGATGTTGCATTCGGGTCTTGTGAGGGGACCGGACGGCAATCCCCATCTTCGGCCCACCTCCACGGCCACCGTGGGCATGAGTTGGAGAAGACCGACGGCTCCCGCCCGGGAAACGGCAAAACGATCCATCGCCGACTCCTGACGCATGATCGCCCACAGAAAAAATGGGGACAGAGGCCGGTCGATGAGAAGTGCCGCGTACAAGAGAGGATAAGAGAGCCGGATGCGACGCTCATCATGGCCAATTCGCTGGGCGGTGCGCAAACCTTGGAACTCTTCACCCGATATATAAAGGAGGGCCGATTGGATCTCCCCCGACAACGACTCCCAAGAGGTCCGGGCCCTTTCCCCGGCGACCCATGCAGAGCGCCTGAGTTCATTCCAGATCCCCCACCGGGCCGCCCGGCCAACCCAGAATTTCGGGTCGTCAGGGCCGGGGCCGGGCTCCAGAACGGCGTTGGCCCAGGTCGAAGGAGACCAGGCGGTCTTATCGTTGCGAACTTCGAGATCCCACTCATCCCAAAGCGTCTGTGAGGAACCCCGCTCACGGAGCGACCGGACGGCTCGGGTGGCAAGACAACCGTGGTAGCCGGAGATTTCGGGCCGGACGATTCGCTGCCAGGTCTTGACCGCCTCCTCCTTCAAACCCATCTCTTCATAGGCGCGGCCGCGCCAATACAATCCGGCGGCCAGGCGTTCCGGTTCTTCCTCGAGTTTGATGAGGGCAGGCTCTCCCGGCCGCCTCATTTCGCTCCCCCCCAGGCCGAGTCCCAAGGAATCCCACCAGGCGAGCGCCGATTCCGCCTTCCCCATCGCCAGCCATAGAACACCGACTCTGACAGCGCCCCGTCGCGCCCAACGCCCCGATCCCGAACGGCCCGCCAGTGTACGATAGATAGGAAGGGCCCCATGGGGGCCTAGGATATCTTCCGTTTCCCGGGCCAATTCCCAGAGAGCCAACCCGGCATAAACCGGATCCTGCGTTGACTCCCAGATCTCCCAGGCATCCTGGCTCATCTCATCCAAACGGCCTCTCCGCCGGTGGATTCGTGCGCGGGCCAGCAGGACTCGTTCCTTCTGAATCAGGTTCGGAGCCAGGAGGAACTCATCGGCCCAAGCAAGAGCCCGGTCCAATGAACCGGTTTGCGCCCAGTGATTGACCGCGAGGGCGGTCTCCACCCCATTCCGGCTTGAATCAGCCGGCGCATCCAAACCAAGAAATCGGTGAAGGGTCAGGGGGCGGTTCCCCTTCAAAAGAAGCTGGACCAGCGCTTCCCGATCTTCCCTTTCCGGTATCCAATCATCTTCAAGCCATCTCTCAAGGGTATCGCATAAGATGTTGATTTGATGGCTATTGCAATCCTCTTTCGCGAGAGCGACGAGGATCTCTTTTGATTTCGAATCCGTGAGGAGTTGAGGAGCCCATTTCCGGATTCTCCAACGCAGCCAGAGGGTGCGGATCGTTTCATTCCCGGTCTTATGGCGCCGGCGATCAAGGAGGGTCCAGGCGGCTTCATATTGCCCGTGATAGAAGAGCTGATAAGCGCCCCGGATGGCAAAATCGGACCAGAGGGGATGACGGGGCTTCCCATTGGCCAAGCGCAAGGCGATCGCCCCCGCTCCCGACGAATCGCGCCGGGCGTCTCCCACCTCCACAAGCAGGAGATCCAGATAGGCCCGATCCTCTGGTGGAACGACCCGTTGCTGCAGGAGTTCCAACGCCTCATCGGGACGATCCTCCTTCAGCAGCCAAGCCGCCATCGGCACCGCCAGCAATCCCCTTGGATCCCATTGCCGGGCCGTAAACAAAAGATCGGGGGCTGTAAGAAGGGAGAGAAAGGCGGCCGGAGAGGTCGCCGTCAAGATGTAGAGGATCGAGTCCCGCCCTGACAGGACCGGATGGTTCAGTAGATCGGCCTGGATCTCGTTCCAGAGACTCTCCTCGCGCAGATGCCGTCTTTGTCCCCGCTCGACCAATCCGCGGGCATCCATCACCCGGACTTTGTTAAAGGCATCCAACCAGTCCCGGGACAATTCCTCCCCCAAATCCTCCCAACTCCAATCACCGGGATCCGTCGAACCGACAGCCGCCGCAAGGCCGGGAAAGGACAGAAGAAAGAATAGAATAATGAAAACGGCCGGGATGCCGGCGCGCGGGGCGCGGAAACTTTTCTCAAAACGGAGCGGCGTCATTCCCATTCGATCGTGGCAGGCGGCTTTGAAGTCAGATCATAAACAACCCGCGTGATACTGGGGATCGAATTTACGATCCGTGTCGCTGTCCTTTCGAGAACATCGCGGGGCAAATCGACCCAATCGGCCGTCATGCCATCGAGACTGGTCACAGCGCGAAGGGCGACAACCTGCCCATAAGTTCTCTCATCCCCCATGACGCCGACCGTCCGGATGGGAAGCAGCACGGCGAGGGCCTGCCAAACATCGTCATAAACTCCCCCCCGGCGAAGTTCCTCGATAAAGATCGCGTCGGCTTCTTGCAGAGCGGTGACCGCTTCCGGTGTAACTTCGTCTAAAATTCTAACGGCCAGGCCCGGACCGGGAAAGGGATGGCGTCCCAGAATCAAGGGGTCAATCTTTAACAAATGGCCGACCTTTCTGACCTCATCCTTAAACAATTCCCGGAGAGGTTCCCCCAATTTCAGATCCATCTTTTCAGGCAATCCGCCCACATTGTGGTGCGATTTGATCGTGGCCGAAGGGCCCTTGACACTTTGCGACTCGATCACATCCGGATAAAGGGTTCCCTGGATCAAATGGGTAAGGCCTGGTATTCGCCGGGCCTCCTCCTCGAAGACGCGGATGAATGTTTCGCCGATGCAGCGGCGCTTGCTTTCCGGATCGGTGATACCCCTCAGTTTTTCAAAAAACCGGCCGGCCGCCTCGATTTTCTTGACCTTAAGGCCCATCCCCGTCAGAAAGTTAAAAACCTCCTCCGCTTCATTTTTTCGAAGGAGGCCATGATCCACAAAAACCGGGTAGAGACGATCCCCCAATGCTTGGTGTGAGAGAACCGCCGCCACGGTGGAATCAACTCCACCGCTGACACCACAGATAGCCGAACCGCTCCCGACCTGTTCGCCCAGCCGCTTGACCGAAGCTTTAACAAAATCCCCCAATGACCAATCGCCTTTCGTGCCGGCGATCCGGCGCACGAAATTTTCAAGAACACGGCTTCCCTGAGGCGTATGCGTGACCTCTGGATGGAACTGCACCCCGAACTGCCGTGTCTCCCGGTCTTCCATCGCCGCAACGGGGAGTCCTGCGGTTGACGCAATGACTCGAAATCCATCGGGCCGTTTCGTGACACTGTCACCGTGACTCATCCAGGCTTGAAATGGTTCTGTGCAGCCGCTGAATAGTGGGGATTCTCTATCGATGCGAAGGATCTGTTTCCCGTATTCCCGGATTTTGCTTCCTTCGACACGGCCCTTCCGAAGATGGGCCAGAACCTGCATCCCGTAGCAGATCCCGAGCAGAGGCAGGCCGAGGTCCATGACGGCGGGGTCGGGTTGCAAGGCGATATGGGTCACCGATCCGGGTCCTCCGGAAAAGATGACCGCCGTCGCCCCGCGCGCTGCGATCTCGGAGGCGGGCAGGTTATACGGATGAACTTCCGAATAGACACCCAGCTCACGGATCCGGCGCGCAATAAGCAAATTGTATTGCGACCCGAAGTCGAGAACGATAATCATGGCTCTTTAGGTGACCCTTCTTAGTGCGTGAAAATCCGTTGCGATGTAAAAAACATCTGGAGACCCTTCTCCCGGCACAGCGCAATACTCTCTTCATCCTTGACGCTGCCGCCCGGTTGCGCCATCGCGACAACGCCGACTTCAGCCGCCCGTTCCGGAACATCGGAGAAGGGGAAGAAGGCGTCACTGGCCAGAACGGAACCTTGAAGATCGTGACCCGCCCGCCCGGCTTTGTGAATCGCGATCTCCAGCGCATCGATCCGGCTTGTCTGGCCGGCGCCGACGCCGACGGTCATCCCATCTTTCACCAGCACAATCGCATTGGAGCGAATATGGCGGCAGACTGTCCAGGCAAATTCCAAATCAGACTGGATCCGCGGATCAACGGACAATGCATCGGTTACATTTTTCCAGGATGAGAAAGGCGGTCCTGGAGGAAGGGGATCCTGAATCAAGAAGCCGTCCAAGGCCCAGCGCGTATCTTTTAATGGGATGTCCCAAGAACCTTTAAGAAGATCCCATGTCAGGACAATCCGCCGTTTCTTCTTACTCATAATGGCAAGCGCCGCCCCGCTCCATGAGGGCGCCACGACGATCTCAAAAAAGAGGTCCTTTAAAAATGTGGCGCACCCGGCCGTCGCCTGCCGATTAAAAAAGATAACGCCCCCGAAAGCCGAAAGGGCATCTCCATCCCAGGCTCTTTTGAGAGCCTCTTCTAATGTTTCGTTTTTCGCCGTTCCAGCCGGGATTCCGTGCTTAATCACCGTGGTGACGGCCTTTGTCTCGGAGGCGAACTCCCGCATGATGAGAGCGCCCCGGACAAGATCGAGAAGATTGTTAAAGGAGAGTTCTTTCCCCTGGTGAACTTGAAGACCTTCCCACAAGGATCCCGGCGCCGTATACAGACCGCCATCCTGGCCGGGGTTCTCGCCATACCGGACGCCCCGGGTCTTCTCACCGGCCCAGACAAACCGCTCGATCCCGGTGCCCGGCTCGATGCCGCCCAATGTAGAAGCGATCAGGGCGTCATAAGCTGCGGTTTTTGCGAATGTCTTGCAGGCGAGTTCCCTGGAGAGTTCGAGAGGGACGCCGCCCCCCGACTCGAGGCATCCGGCCACCCGGTCATAATCGGATCGATCACAGATGGATACGACCGACACATGATTCTTCGCCGAGGCCCGCAGCATGGTCGGTCCGCCTATATCAATCAATTCGACTCGATCCGCCGTATCCTTTGACCTGTCTGTCGCCACCGAGTCGTAGGGATAGAGATCAACCGCCACCAAATCAATGGGTAGAATACCGTACTCCTCGGCCTCACCCCGATCCCCTGCATGACCGCGACGCTGAAGGATCCCGCCATGGACCTGCGGTGTCAGTGTCTTTACGCGGCCCCCGAAGAGTTGGGAGAAACCGGTGAGGCTGTCGAGTGACCGGACCTTAATGCCGGCATCCGTCAACTCCCGCGCCGTTCCTCCACTCGCCATGATTTCAATACCCAAGGCTTCGAGCCGCCGGGCAAAGGGCACCAGACCCTGCTTGTTATAGGCCGACAGCAACGCCCGGCGCACCGTCACGAGACCAGGGGTCTTCTGCGTTCCTTGCTTCATGCTTTCCATATTTCGTCTTCCAATGTCTCTATTATATTGAGGAGAAGCTATTGATGAGCCCTTATCGGGTCTCCCAAGCCAGGTGTGTTTCCAGCCGCCAGAAGCCGCCTCTCGACATCGCGGTAGCGCCTGAGTGTTTCATCAACGACCTCAGGTGTCAGAGCCGGGGCCGGCGGATTTCCATCCCAGGGCAGGTTCTTCAGATATTGCCTGACATATTCCTTGTCCAGACTTTTGGGGGTTTCACCGGCCTCCACCATCTCCACCGGCCAGTAGCGGGAAGAGTCAGGCGTCAGCGCCTCATCGATCAACGCCATCCGGCCATCGATCCATCCGAATTCAAACTTTGTGTCGGCCAGAACCAGCCCGCACCGATAAGCGTAGGCCGATGCCCGGCGGAAAATCTCCAAGCTCAAATCCTGAAGAGCGGCGGTTGTCTCGGCGCCCAGCACCTCCTTGAGCTGTCCGACGGAAATGTTCACATCATGCCCTGCATGGCTCTTCGTCGAGGGCGTAAAGGTCGGTTCGGGCATCGGACCATAGCAGGTCAGACCCGCGGGCAGCGGCTGACCGCCGATGGTGCGGCTCTTTTCATACTCACGCCAGCCCGATCCGGCAAGATATCCCCTGACGATACACTCCACGGGAAGAGGGTCTGCCTTGCGAACCGCCATCCAGCGGCCGTCCAAAACCTCCGCATACTGGTGCAGCGAGGATGGGAGATCCGCCAGGTCGGTCGAAATGAAGTGAGTCGGAAGAATTTGCTGGAAGCCCCGGAACCAAAAGGCGGAGATCGATGTGAGGATCTTTCCCTTCTCCGGGACCGGTGTCGGAAGAATCGAATCGAAGGCGGAGATCCGATCGGTTGCTACCATGATCAGATGTGAATCGACATCGATAATCTCACGGACTTTACCGCGAAAAGAAGATTCCAAGCCGACATCTTTGAGTGTTCTTAATGATTTGATCTTCTGTTTTGGCATGACTCCCGCCTTATAGCATGCGGGTATGGGATCCGCAATTGAAAGCCCTGTATTGAACGCTGCTTTTTTGTTGAAGCGGGCCGAGATCGATATGCCCCCTGCCAAAGAACGGCCTTAAAAACCAGCGGCCGCGTCCTGCCGAAAGACAAATGGGACCATCAACCTCGGTATCAATGGCGATGATGCCATATTCCCGGATTCGATTCAGTACTTTCGAGCCCCCGAGCCCCTCCAGCGTTCTTTTTCCCAAGGCGATGGCCGCTTCCGGATGAACCGCTTCTAAAAAACCGGGCGTGGTCGACGTCTCGCGCCCGTGATGAGCGAGTTTCAGGAGCCGGCTTCGAAGATCCACCCGATGATTCAGGAGAATCTCTTCCCCCGCGGCCTCCAAATCACCGGTTAATAGCAGCGAGATCCCCCATCCCTCGACTCGGATAACAAGCGATTGATTGTTGAGATCCAAATTCTCGTCGCAAGAAGGGTGCAGGACCGAAACCTCCACCCCTGGGGCGGGACAGGCCGTCCATCCGGCGCTGACTTCAAAAATACCCTCCTCCACCGGCAACCGGCGGTGGGGTTCCGACCCGCCCGGCCCCGTGATGATCCGGCCGATCGGCATCGATCGGGATAAATCCTCGAGCGCTCCGCAGTGATCCCATTGATTATGTGAGATGAAAACCGCTTCGAGGCGCCGGATTCCCATAGCGCGGAGGGCGGGCAGGATCGGCGGATCGGACGACTCGCGGCCGCCGGGACCGGTGTCGATCAACCAGGTTTCACCAGAAGGCCAATGAAGAAGAATCGCCTCTCCCCGTCCCAGAGAGAGAAAGGTCGCCTTCCAAGGCGATCCCTCGCATGAGGTGATGGTCATTCCGATAATTGGGATCAGCGAACCGATCAAACACCGGCGCCCCCAGCGACCCCATGATGACTTCATCAGCGAGAGCGACAATACGGTGGTAAGACCGATCGCGATGAGGGTGGGACACTCTCCCGCTAAGACAAGCGAGGGGAATTGATCAGCGGTGAATTCATGGATTCGGAGAAAGGTGCTGAGGATAAGATCGAGCGCGGACCAGGCGGCCTCTCCCGGAAACCCCGGAAGGGATCCCAAGAGGAGAGAACCCAAAGACGAGCCAAGCGCAAAACCAGCCGCTGGGATCATCACAATGTTGTGAAGAATCGAAAGCGGAAGCCACCGACCGAAGTAAGCGAGAAGAAGCGGTCCCGTCACAATCAGGACGACGGCCGAGGCGCGGATCGTCCCCAGAATTTCAAAACCGACTCTCTTGATAAGGAAGAGCGCCGGCTTGATAAGATCTTGATAAACTGGAGTCCTCGCTCCCCCTGGGCCGGCCGAACCTGCTGACAGAGCGCCCAGCCAACCGCGGCGGGAGGCTAGGACCAGGCCCAAGGCGGCGCCATACGATAATGTAAAACTGGGACTCAAGACCGCCGACGGCCGGATGAGTGACTCCGCCAGGATTCCCAGACACCATCCCCCCAGGGCCCCCTCTCTGGAACCCCTCAAGGAGCCGATGTGATGGGAAACAATCATGAGGGAGGCTCTCCAGACGGGCGCGGCGCTACCGGTCAGACCGGCAAACGATCCCAGCAGTAGGGTCCACAGCAGGACACGAAGTTTTCTTCGCCGCCCGACACAGCCCAGCAGGGGGCTCATGGCCATGGCGATAAAGCCGACATGGAGCCCACTGATGGCGATGAGATGGGCCGTCCCCGTCTCCCTGAAATCCCTGATCCGCTGCGGTTCAAGAAACTCGCGACGGCCAAAAAGAAAAGCGGCGAGAAAATGCCAGGACGCCGGCGAAAGACGGCGTCTCATGAGATTTTCAAAAGTATCTCCGATCTTTACCTGCTGTCTTCGTATCCAGCCGATCGGGTTCCTGAGAAGGGACGATTGCGATTTCAATTGATAAAGGCATAGAGGCGTTACGGCGCCGCACGGTCCGGTCTGCCGCCCCCGCCTTCGCGGATCGACCCGACCCGGAACCCCGGGCGGCGTCAAGGCCCGCAGACGGCAGGCGCCGGCCCAGCGGTCCCCCGGCAAAGGATGCCAATTCGATTCCCACTGCATCAACACCTGCGGCCGGCCGGGAAGATTCAAGCGGGCTACCGCTTCACGTCCCCATCGCCTAACGAGTGTTCGTCCGAGGATCTCACCCTCAACCCAAACCCAGGGAGAGACTTCCTTTGTATAATGTTGGAACTGATCTTCCCAAGCCCTCTGCTTGGATTCGGCCCGGAGATAACCGAAGCCGGAGAGGGAAAGCAGCAGGAGTGAAAAAGCGAGGATCGCGCGTGTGCGGTTGCGCATGAAGAAGCCGAAGAATCCAAGGATGAGGAAGGCGCCGGCAAGAAGCAACCGCCCTTCAGGACCAGTGAAAAGACCGACCGCCGCGTGCCCCCGGAACGCCTCTGCGACCGGCGGCGACCAGGCGCCTTCCGCCGCCATAACACCGAAGAGGACGGCAGCAGCCATCGCGGGCCAAATCCATACACCCCGTTGGGTCCTTGACATTTTCACAATGAAAGGAAACGTGCAAGCCGCGTTCCAGAAGACCCCAAAAAAGAGACGGCCCCCGACATGCGCCCGCTGGGTTGTGAACCAAGGAAGGGTCCCGGCCGACTCTAAAAAGAATCCGCTGAGGACTCTGGGAGCCTTCAGCGGATCTTTTATCAAAATGCTGTCTAAAGACGAATCTAACGAAGCATAAGCATCTTCTTTGACAATTCCTCACGGTCTGTTTGAACCTGGTAGAAGTAGATTCCCGGCCGAACCGCTTCACCGGAGGCGTTGTTGCCGGTCCATAGAATCTCATGCCGGCCCGCTTCCTCGTGACGGTTAACCAGTGTCTGGATCAGGCGCCCCGAGGCGTCGACAATGCGAACCCGCACATCGGAGGGCTGGCTCAGCGTATAGTGAATCGTTGTCGCCGGGTAGAACGGGTTAGGGGCGTTCTTGGCCGTCATCACGACGCGGGTTTCACTTTCCCCGACAGCGGTCGATTGATTGTCTGTCTCGACCGATATGGCATAATCCTGGTCGTCATATGAGAGATTCTGGATGGAGACGATCGAGTAGGCATAGACCATCTGATCCCAATTCGGAACCTCGACAACACAATCCCCAAACTCATCCACTATCCCGGGGTAGACATGGGATTCGGTGCCGGTGGCCTCCTTTGCGATCACGGCAAACCCGGCCACTGTTTCCGGGCCGTCCAGCGTCACGCGAAGAAGATTATGGCTTGAACCGGTGTCCCGGATCCAACGCATATAACTCGTCCCCAGCCGATCCGGCATTTGAACCGACTGCGGATGAATACCAACCTGCGGATATGAAGAATAGGACCGGGTATAGGCGACCTGCGTATAATTGGCCCCTTCGGTGTAGTGGTCTCCGTCATCCCGCACCGAGGTGAAATAGTTCCACTCACCGAACTTGACAAAAGTATCGTCGAGAGAAGAACCCCTCTCGGCAAACTCGTTCTCCATTTCGCCGAGCTCATCGCTGCTATCCCACTTCAAACGCTGCCAGATCTCCTCGACGACATCCATATCGTTATAGTATAAGCTCATGAATTCCGGCCAAACGAAGAGACCGTACTCGTGACAGCCATTGAAGTCCATGAGTCTAAGATGAGGAGAAGCGAAAAAACACCCGAGGTAGCTATAGTTGTCGTTGATATCGTCGTAGACATTATCTTCCTGCCATGTGGACGTATTCTCCATCCACCAGGAGCCGCCGGCCGCAGTGTATCCGAACTGAACGGCATGATGATACTCATGGGCGATCGTCACCTTGGCCGGGTCCAGACGATCGGTATAGCCGAAGCCGGTATAATCATGGTCGATAACAAAGAAGGCCGTTCGGTCCCAGGGCGCTCCGCCTGAAGGCGATCCCTCGGGCTCACAATAGCCATAGATGCCGGTGCCGACATCCATGACATAACAATCGATGAGACCCATGCCGCCGCCGGCCGATGCATCGCTCGGCGGAGTATCCCAATGCTGAACGCCGCCATGATAATGGGCGTAGGAGTTTTCGCAGGCTTGAGTGACGCCATCTAAATAAGTTGTATTAGGCCAGAGGTAAATCATATGGGTGCCCGTGATGGCATAGTGGATACGGAAATGAGCCGTGTCGACATATTCGGGGCAGACGGTGGGCCGGGATCGGGCATTCATGATCGCATCCCGGAGATCCTGCGGAAAATTCGGCATTTGCCGATCAATTTCCATCAGGATCGGCGTGGCGCACCGCATCTCTCCGCCCTCAATATTCCTGAACTCGGCGGGGATCTTCTCGGCTGCACCGGTGATGTAAAGAACCTTATACAAGGCCGCCTGTCCGGCGGATAGATCACCCGCTGATTGTGCCGCATCAATGGCGGCCATCACCGGATGACTCTCAGCGGCCACACTCCCCACGGCCGCTGATAGGATCAAAAGAACGGCAAAAGCGACGAAGCAACGCATATTTCCTCCTCAGTGACGCACTCCCCCATGCGAAGGCACGCAGCGACCTCCGCCGTCAGGATGTCCAATGTTACAGATTAAGTATACGGTGAGGAACGGCGAGTGTCAATCATCGGCAAGACAAGAAATTAGAACGCCCACGTCCGAAAGATTTAGGAATCCCGTGTGTTTATTGGGGTTGCAGATCTGAGAGATCGTTTACCGGCGTCAGAGTGAAAATTTCAGATACGGCGGGGGTTCCACCCAGGGTCCGGCAGGCGAAGTAATACCTCACCAATTGCCCGACTTGAAACTCACCGGGTTCGAGGGCGGCGACATAGAGGCCACGGCTTGCATCTATTGGCGCCAAGGCCACCGCAGAGGGTTCCGCCCCTTCCGGAATGAGATAGAGTCTCATATCGCGGACCGATTCACCCTCCGGCGCTTCAATCGTCACACTGAGGAGGATGGGGCCCTGCAGAAGGATGCGCCCGGGGGCCTTGTGCCGAAAGCCGGGGAGTCTCTGCAGCCCCAAACGGGGAACAAAATAACGGCTTTGTCCCGCTGCGACGGAAAAAACCTCAATCGCTTCCTGCCCTTCACGAGAAGCGATTCGGACACTATGCCATCCCGGGTCGACTTCTCCTTCCCAGGGAGTCTTTGCCAAATAGCGACTGTCATAGAAAATTGAATCCCCCTCTTCAGGGACGAACCCCGTCCCGATTTCCCGATGGAAGGATTCCAGTCGAAGAAAGGCTTTTTCGCTCGATTGAGGCGCTTCCATATGGACGCTCGCCGTTTCACCCTCGCGGACCAGGACCCGGTGCGACCAGAGAACAACATCCTCATCCTCATAAAAAATCCGTCTCCAGCCGGCTTCCAGCTGAAGGTCGCACGGAGCCTTCCGACGATCCTCATTCCCCTCGGTCCAGACCTTCGCCTTGACCGCCCCTTCGCGCGGCACAAATTGAACAATGCCGTATCCCGCTGGGGGACCCGGAGGCGCCTGCGGCTTTGCCGGCTCGATAATCGGAGGCGATACCATGGGAGTCGAACCCAAGGGAGGCGATGAATTGAGAGCTTGTTTAATGGGAGCAGGTACTTGGGGATCTGACACTGCTTGTGACTTGGCGGGTTTATCTATCTTGTCGACGGCTGGGTGAAGCGGCTCTGGCACGAGATCCGCCAAGAGATCCTGCTGAGAGCTGTCCTCCGATTTCATTCTCAGATCAGCTTCTGGTTCCGCCGTCGGAAGGGGCGGATTCGAGATCTCCCCGGCCGGCTGCTGGTTCTTCTCATCGGTTTTTAGGAGGATCTCAATCCTGTCCCGAACCTCCTTCCAGCCTGGTTTGTACAAGGTGACAATGCCGATTAAAGAAACCAGAAGAAGGATAACGGCCCAGATGGCGATGGGAACCCGCCACGATCGCCCGCGTGTGTAACTTGGCTGCCATGCTTCACGCTTCGGTTTATTGGTGGCCGGCTCGGGGGGTGGTGTTTTATCAGCCGCCGCCTCTGCGGCGGTCTTGGTTTCGATCGCCTCCCGCTCCTCTTCCGCCAGAAACTTTTTCGGCGGCCAAAAGGCCTCCTGTTGGCCGATCGCCATGCTCATCGATTCAACTTCCGCCTTGAGTTCACCGAAGACCTCTTCTCCGGCCTCATGACGCGCCGGTGATACCGCCTCGGTATTCACCGGAACAAGCCGAAAGGCGACAGCGGCGCCCGAAGAACCGTTTAATCCCATGAGATTAACCAATCCATCGCAGCCGCGTTTTAGATCCCGAGTTTTGTGAAAGGCATTGGTCACAGCCCTCAGATCCGGAGCCGGAGAGCATCCGGCGAGCAGCACCACTTGATCAAACGGTTCAAGATCCAGGGTCAGCACTTTAAGGCGCATCGATCCATGGCGGCCCAATGCGGGAGGGAGCCCCTTCTCCGCTTCCTCCGAGGAATCTTTCTCCCCTTCCTCTTGAGCTAATTCTAAAAGATGGGCTTGTGAATTCCTAATGACATAGGCCCAAGCATTGCCGCAATTGAGGATATGAAGCTGCCGCCCATCAATCGCGGCGCCCAGGACTTGAATCGATTGGTGTCCTGCTGTCTGAGAGCCGTTTGGCAAGGAACGGTTTGATTTGTATAACCTTCTGTGAGTTGATTCAAACGCAGAAAGAAGAGCTCTGGCGGAAGCCGGAAGGGTCGGCGCGTCTTCGGGTGTGGCCGGTTCCATGGCCAGGAGATCGGGAAGCAGATAGCGTTCAAAAGCCTCCATGGGCTCACTGCCGCTTACGACTCCCAAGACGCGATCGGGATCAGCCCATGAAGCCCCTGATCCACCATCGATCTCGCTCGTGGCCATCTCTATGCGCAGAGGTGCCTCTTTCTTTTCGGCGCTCATCTGATCACCGTCCTTTTGGGGTTAGGATTCCATTTCAAACGGGTTTTCGAAGACTTCCCCATGATCCGTAGAATCATTTTGGGGCTCCCATTCGCCACTGACCTCGAGGAATCTCTGCCAGGCCCATTGAGCTTTTCGTCGAAGCCCGCGTCCGCGGTAAAGCCGGCCAAGAAGGTAATAGGATCGTGGATAGTTCGGCCATTGGCGACAGGCTCTTTCCAAGAGATCCGAGGCCGCATCGAGTTCCTTGCGCTCGATATGGGCCTGCGCCGCATAGGCCAGAATATCGGGTGAATCGACCCCCCGCGACATCAAGGCTTCGTAATGTCTCAACGCCTCATCATGGCGATTGAGTTTCATTAAAGCCATGGCGAGTGTCGCCCGGGCCGGCACATAATCACTGTGAATCTCCAGGGCTTTCTCAAGATGCCGAATGGCCTCCTCACTCCGATCTTGATGCAGATAAAGCAGGCCCAGATTGTAGCGGACATCCGGAAAATCGGGTCTTAGTTTGGCGGCGACTTCGAATTGCACAATAGCCTCATCCACAAAACCCTGAGAAGCATATTCGAATCCGAGAGCGATCCTTCCTTTCACATTTGTTGGTTCGCTTTCGATCGCCTTGCTGAGATGGGATAAGGTTTCATCCTCTCTATTCGCCGCTTGGGCGAGATCGGCCAGTCGAAGATGGAAATGGGATTCGAGCGGCCACACTAAAAAACTGCGGTAGAATTCCGCTTTCGCTTCTTCAACCAAACCATTTCTAGCACAAATAAGACCCAGCTCATCATAGAGGTCGGAAAGGGTGGGAAACCACGAAACCTGGTCCACAAGGTTTCGCAACACCTCCCCCTCATTCTCTTGCCCGCTTCCTTGAAATCCCCAGTAGGAGAGCACCTCCTGAGTCGCAACGCTCGCACGCCTGGCTTTTTCAAATTTCTCTGAAGCTTCCTTAGCGCGGCCCGCCGAGATCAAGACAAAGGCTCCATAGATCCACCCCATCAGGCGGTAGCGATCCATCGAAAGAAGAGGATCCAGCAAGGAGAGGGCCCGGTCGGTCTCTTTTGATTTGAGACAAGACCAGACCTCTTCCATTTGATTGTAGACCCATGACTCCGAACCTTCCGGAGCAGAAATGGGTATCTGGATCTCATCGATTTTGCCGGCAAGTTGCTGCGCGAGCCGGAGATTTGTCTGCGCGCCCATATACAGAGGATTGAGCTGGACAGCCTGTTGGAAAGATTGAATCGCCTTGTCGAGCTGATTCTCAACAAGATTTAACAATCCCAACCGGTTGTGGCAATCGGGGAAATCCGCATGATCGCAGACCTCTTGTTCGAGCGCCCTGCGAGCTTCCTGCCTCACATCGATAAGGAGCAGGGTGCCCTGAGATTCGCCTACGCTGTCGCTGGTTTCCATTCCGTACCCACCTTTTCATATCCCTGGAATTCCATGGCCACACTGTGAACACCCTCTATCCTTCGGAGATCCTCTTCCAAACGCTCGAGAAAGGACCCCAAATGCTTCTGCTTGCTGACCGGAGCCGGCGAGCCGGGCAGGCGATGGACGACTCCCCTGAGATACACCACGCCGTCAACGGAGCCGAATTCCAAAGGACCCGGGTCAATGGAGCGTCTTGAAAGAACCCGGCGGACTCGTGCCGTAATCTGGTAATCCCTGTCTTCCATCTGAACCTCCCAGCGCCAAAGAGATTGAACCTTTTATTGGAGCGTCGGCCTCTCCCGGCCACGCCACGGAAAGATGTTCCTCCACCTCTTCGTGGTGACTTATCGCAACCCTCGTGCCAAGAGAGACCATGGGATCGCATGGAAGTTATATTTCGTAAAATGTTGCTAAACAATATTTTATGCAACCAATGGGCAGCGAGATTCGAAGGGTCGAGTCGATGGGGATTGGAAAGGGTGTTCGGACTATAAAGATTCTGGCCGGCCGGCCGCTGGTCTGACCAGGATTTTGCCAATCGAGAGGGAAGACGACGCCGAAAGATGCTGCCAGAAGATGCCGTTAGAAACTGACGGAGCCGGAGATTCTATGGGTATCGTCCAAGTCCTTGTTGGGGATAAAGGCATAGTCGGCGCCAAAGCCCCTGTACCGGATCCCACCACCAGCCGTGAAGGTGCCGGCATTGAGCCCCGTCCGCACGGCGATGGTCTTGCGGTACCAATACTCGACCCCCCCCAGCAGATCGAAGCCCATCGACTGGGCTGAAAACTGGCTCTCCTCCCGCCGATTTTCAAAAGTCGTTGCGAGATCGAGCGCCCCGGTGATCACGCCGTTCAGCATGCCGATCTCCCTCGAATAGGCCATGCCCAGTGTCACTGAGGGCGAAACAACCTCTTTGCGGCCTGTATCCCATGAAATCTGCGTTGTGGTGATGTCGGCCAGGCGGGCCCCCAGTCTCAAGGACGGTGTGGCGATGTAGAGGAGCCCAAGATCGCACCCGATTCCGAAGCTTTTGGTTCCGACAAGATCCTGGCGGATTAGTTTAACATTCCCACCGATGAGAAGCGACGGCCGGAAGGTCGTCGCATAGGTCATGAAGAGAGCATACTCGGTGTCGCTGTCCCGGTAGAAAAGATCCGGGCGGATCTCCTCGCCCTCATCATAGCGGCCGTTCCCATTGGCATCATCATAGGCGTCGCGGGTTATCTGAATATCATCAACAGCAAAACGGGCGACCGAGACACCCAAAGCGCTTCGCTTGACCCCTTGCTCCATGGGTTGCGCAAAACCGCCGTAATCGTAGTTGGCGAGCGCTCCGAGAAACTCGGCATGCATGAGGAGGAGTTCGGAGTTATCGAGGAAAACCAGCCCGGCGGGATTCCAATAGGCGGCCGAAGCGTCATCAGCCAGAGCTGTGAATCCCCCCCCCATTCCCAGAGCCCTGGCTCCAGCGCCGATCTTGAGGAATTCGGCGGCATATTTGTCCGCCGAGACGGGGCCAGCCAGGAATGTGAAGAGAACGAGAAGGATCAGGAGGCTCTTCATCATGATAGGTACCACCCTTTAGTATCCCAAAGGCCGTAAAGGACTTTCTATCAGCCTAGTCGGGGTTCTCATCGGGGGTCAACACCCCAATTGATCCGGCTATGATCTTTCTAACACCACGAGCCTTTTCCCGTTCCCATCTTCGCCACCCCGGACCTTTTCGATCCATGGGGCGGCATGATGGACGCTTGAGGGATAAAAAAACGGGGCCGTTCACGGCCCCGCAGAGGTGTTTGGATGATGGAGTCGATGGATCTGCAAAATGGCCCCGGCGGCGGACGTCTAAGTCTCACACCGCTGGTTCTCACACCGCCTGGCGGTTTTCGTTGGAATCCTTCCCCATCAGATAGACGGTCTCATACCACTCAAGATAATCGGAAAGGAGCTGGCGATTCTGCGGTGTGATCCATGTAAAGGCCGCGGCGATCTCATAACCAGCATCCGGCTCCTGGCTCCAAATATCACAACGGACAATCACAGCGGTGCAGTCAATCTCGTGGGCCTCTTCCCGTCCGGCAAAGGCCGGGAAAATCAATCCCAAACGCAGGAGTGTCAATGCTTCGATGGGTCGATCCATGCGGCAAGAGAATCCCCCAGCGCTCATATTGAGTGTCTCCAGGCGGGTTCGATGTTTCTCCTCCCCCACCTCCATTTCCAGAACCATCCGCACAGGTACTCGCTTGTAACGCCGCCGATCCTTACCCTGTGAATAAGCCATGGGTCCTCCCAGCCGTTGGATTCCTACCAATGCATGCTCTCATAGGGATTATCGGCCCAGAGAAGAGGGATCTTAGCGCCTCCTGCGGCGGTCTTTTCGAGCATTTTTCCTGGGAGTCGGCCGGCGGGAGCCGCCCTTGGATCGCCGGGTCCGTCGGGATTTGGAAGGTGAGGGCTGGGATCCCGTTTTCAGGGCCAGATCGAGCCAGCGCCGGCGTAGATCGACGCGGACCAGCTGGACCTCCACCCGGTCCCCGGGCTGGATATCACTGCCTTTACGACCCTTCAGCCGCTGAAAACGACCCTCCTGGAATTTGGCGGGAAAGGGGATTCCGTCGGCCGGGACAAAACCTTCAACCGGAACCTCTTCCAGCTCAACGTGGAACCCCTTCGGCGTACACTCGATAACATAACCGGCCCAAACCTCCCCCAAATGCCTTTCGGCCCATCGAAGGATTTTGATCCGGATGATCTCGCGTTCCGCCGCTTCCGAGTTCTTCTCCTTCTCTGTTGAACCGGCCGCAACCTCTGCGGCCAGCTCCTTGGAAGCCTCCGGCAGAGGGCCCTCGCGGCGCAGAGCCCGCTTCGCGAGACGATGGTTCCAGAGATCGGGATAACGGCGGATCGGCGAGGTAAAATGGCCGTAGCCATGCAGACCCAAACCGAAATGGCCCAAATCGATCGGAGCATACTCGGCTTTCTTCAGACTCCGGAGAAAATGATAATGTATAATACGCGTAAGCGGATCGTCCGGCGATAGTGACGCGAGCCATCTCCGAAGACGCGGCCTATTGTTCAAATCCCTCTGGCGCACCGACGGCTTCAGTACAATGACCGCGTCGATAAATTGCTCCATAGACGCCGGGTCGGGTTGATCGTGAACACGGAAGAGGTAGGGCAACCCTTTTGACACGACAAAGGCGCAGGCCTCTCTATTGGCCAGGATCATGAATTCTTCGATGATCTGATGGCTTATATCAGATACCGAGCGAGTCAGCTCAACCGGTATGCCATCGCCATCCAATGTCAACTCCGCCTCGGGAATGCACAGATCATACCCGCCGCCGCTGAAGCGGTTCTTGCGGACCAGCCTGCTGAGTACGAACATCTTGTACAAAAGAGCATCCAGAGGCTCCCCGAGGGTCTCCGCTTTGTTCAATACCCTGAGCACCTGCCCGTAATCGAGCCGGGCGTCGCTGTTGATCAGGCTCTCCGTCAGACGGGAGGAGGTAACCTCCCCCACAGCGTTGATCGTCATATGAACCGTAACGGCCCGGCGATCCATGCCGGGTTGAAGGCTCAAATGGCCCGCAGAGAGGATTTCCGGGAGCATGGGGAAAACTTCCCCGGGAAAATAGGTGCTGGTGCCCCGCCGGCGGGCCTCCAGATCCAGACAAGACCCTTCTTTTACCGCCTCCGCCACATCGGCGATATGCACCGACAGTTCCCAAGGGCCGCCATCCGTCGATTTTAGAGAGATGGCATCGTCAAAGTCCTTCGCGTCAGTGGGGTCAATCGTCACGGTCAATAGCGAGCGAAGATCTTCACGATCTCCATCCCCCCCCTGCGCGGCCTCGCGGGCCGCATCTTCCACATCAGAGGGGAAAGAGGTGCTTATCTGAAACTGAGTGGCGACGACAAGATGATCGAGGTTGGGTTCCGACTCATCACCGATGATCTCATCGACAACGGCCAGGGGGGTGGTATCCGGCCCTTGTGACGTTTCCAGATGAAAAATAATCTTACTTCCGGAGGCAACATCGATTCCAGCTCGTATTGGAATCCGATCCGCCAGAAGAGACTCATCGGGGACGACATAGAACTGCCGGTCATACCGGACGATATTCCCCGTATAGGGCCGTACCGATCGCTCAATAATGCGAAGAACGGCGGCTTCCATTCGGAAGTCTCTGGGGTGCCGGTGGAAAAGAACCGCCTCAACGCGATCCCCATGGAGGGCGCCATTGGCATTCTCCCCGGCGATATAGATGTCGCCACCGCCTCCCTCCGGGCGAAAGAAGGCAAACTCATGCCGGGTTCCTCGGAAAACTCCGACACGGGTGGGACCTCTCGGGTCGTTCCTTGCTGGATCCATAAATTTATAGGCACGACAAAAGGGGGGCGGGTGGAATTCCCAGCCCCCCGGATCAAACTTTAGGAATCAAGCATCAGACCTTCTTCTTTTTATGACGATTCTTGCGAAGTCTTTTCTTCCGCTTGTGTGTCGCTATCTTCTTTCTCTTACGTTTCTTTCCCGAACCCATTCAGGTCTGACCTCCCTCTGTAGGCCTCTCTCGAAACGTCCTCACCCACCCGTTCCCTTAGGCGCTGGGATGGGCGAAAGACGGGAAGGATCTTGGCGGGGATCGTAAACTCCTTACCGGTCCTGGGATTCTTGCATTGCGCCCGCTTCCGTTCACGGATGCGGAACGACCCGAACCGGCGGAGCTCGATTTCTTCACCCTCCGAAAGAGCCCTCTCCATCGTTCCCAGCATTTCCCGGAGAATTCGACTCGTCCGGGTTTTGGGAACGCCACGATAAACACTTATCTCAGCAATGATATCCGACATGTTCATGAGAACCCTCCGTTCTGTTCACCGGCGGGTAACATGACTCACTATGGGAAGTTAGTCGGACCGGCGCCCTCTGTCAAGCCAACTTTGCGACCTTTTTACCAGTGGAAACCCTTAAAATCTAGGATCTTGGAAGATTCAGACGATGAACATGCCCCACAATGGCGGCATCGACGGGGCTGAACGGCTCCTCCAACGACTGAGCCGCTTCGCGGGATTGGACATAAAAGACCTGTGTCCCTGGGCCCGCGCGGGTCGTATCGGCCGCAACAAGTGGGTCACCCTTCGCCAGGCCGTCATCCCCCACCGGCTGGATCCAGAGCATCCGCACACCGGTCAGGCTTTCGATCTTTTGAGTGCAGACGACGGTGCCGAGCACGGTGGCGAGTTGCATGGTTCCGACCCTAACCTGTTAGAAGAGTATCTCCTAGAGTATTTCCTGTCCGGCAAGCCAACCCCAGGGCCGTTCCCGGAGGCGTTTCATAAAATCAATATGAGGCCTTGGGATCACAACCCCGTTGACCCACTTCTCACCCGCCCTCCGGCGTGCCAAAGTGCAGGCCGCTTCGACCATATCCTGACTTCCCTCAGCGAGGATGAAACCCTTCCCCTGGATCCCCCGGGAAAGATAGACGTGCAGCAGGCGGATGGTGGACCCCTTCACCGCCGTGTCGGCCGCGGCCAGGCAGGAGGAGAGGGATTGTGTCTCAAAGAGACCGAGGGCATCGAGATCCTCCGGTATGTCCGGCAGTGCGAGGGCCTCGATGAGGGCAGGATGGACGACCGGAAGAAAGATCTCATCGTTAACGCCGCGGGCTTCACGCAGAGCCCGTTTATAGGCCGATTCGACCTCTCCCACCGGACCGGCCACGACGATGAGGAACCGCCCGGGTGTAACGGGACTGCACGTCAGGAGATCACACCTGGCATCTTTGACCATCGTATCAGCGACGCGGAAACCCTCCGCGATCGATTCGATATCGATGGCCGCCAACGCTTCCCGTACCATACCTGGCGTTCCTTATACAATCCGAAAAGAATCAACCATAGTGCAACGACGGTAGCGGCAGAAATGGCGCGCCGTCGTCAAGCCTTCGCCGGTCGGTCCTGCAATGGTAAAGCTGGTGTACCCCTCCCCGCCAAAACCCAGGCCGGCGCAGGCCGGTCCATTTTTAACAAAAATCGAAGTGTTGATCCGCCGGGCCAAGGTTGAGAGGGATTCAATATTGCGGGAATGGATGGTCGCCGTATGATGGTGCCCCCTCTCCGCCTCCACGGCGAGATCCATCGCGGCATGGATGTCGCGAACCCGGACCAGCGGAAAAACCGGCATCAGCAATTCGGTCCAAACCCAGGGATGGTTATAATCGACCTCGGCCGTGATCAATCGGACGGGGCGTGAAGAGGTGACACCGAGTGCTTCGAGATAGCATTCAGCATTCTTCCCCACCCATTCTTTTTTCACGGTCGAGGGATCGGGACCCTGAACGGCCGATTCGAGAACGATCTCTTCCAGCCGGCGGATCTGGTGCCCGTGAAGTTCATAGGCCCCTTCGTTCTCAAGAAGTTGCTTGAACCGGTCCATGACCGATCCGACAATGATGGCTTCCTTTTCATCGACGCAAATAATGTTATTGTCCAGGGAAGCTCCAAGAAGGATATTGCGGGCGGCCTTCTCCAAATCAGCCGTTTCATCGACAACCGCCGGAGGGTTTCCCGGTCCGGCGGCGATGACACGCTTGCCCGTGCTCATCGCTTCGCGGACGACCGCCGGCCCCCCGGTGACCACCAGAAGGGGGACCCGGGGATGCCGCATCAATGCCTGCGCCTTTTCAATCGTCGGCTCTTCAAAGGAGTTGAACAAATGCTGGGGACCGCCGAGTTCGTATGAAGCCCTGTTAAGAATATCGATCGCCGTGAAACTGGTCCTTTTTGCGGCCGGATGAGGGGCAAAGACAACGGCATTGCCTCCGGCGACCATTCCGATCCCGTTGCAGATAATCGTTTCAGAGGGATTGGTGCAGGGTGTAACCGATCCGATAACCCCCCATGGAGCCATTTCCTCCAATGTTAAACCTCGGTCCCCTGTCGTCGCCTTGGGAAGAAGCGCTTCGAGCCCGGGGGTTTTATCCGCCACCAGCAGATTCTTTTTTATTTTATCGTCGACTCGGCCGAGGCCCGTCTCTTCAACCGCGAGCCGGGCAAGTTCATTTACATTCTGGCGCACACAGCGCCGCATCCCTTCGAGAATCCGCGCTCTCTCCTCAAGCGAGAGTTCCATGAGATGGCGGTGCGCCTCCCACGCATTTTCGACCGCTGTTCCGACATCCGGCCAAAGACCAAGAAACCGCCCTGCCGGCATTCCTGCCGGCAACGGCTGCGGGGAACCCGGCAGGTGGACACCGTGACCCTGAAGCCTTTGTAAAACCTCTGCGACGAGCGATTGGACTTCTTGGGGATTGTTTGGAGACATGGCGGATTAATCCTCCTGAGAAGCCGAGTGCTTTACATAAACCGACTCCTCAAGGGTATCGATTCGATCCACGATAGCCATAATCACGCAATCGACGGCGCGTTCGTGTGTGAGCTTGGTCAGGCGGGCGGAACTTCCCGAGGCATAAAGCACCAGCTCCCCGGGACCGGCGCCGACGGCATCGACGGCGACAACCTGGCGGCCGGTTGGTTTCAGCGACCGGTCCAATTCCTCGACGGCGAGGAATTTCATGCCGGTCAGGGCTTCATCCTTTCGTGTGGAGACGACCGTCCCCACAACGGCTCCCAGTAGCACGATGGCGCCTCCCCATGGGCCCTATGAATCAATGGGCCCGGTAAAATTAGGCGCCCGCCGGATGCGGCGGCACAACCGGGAGATTCTCGTCGACGCCGGGATGGGGTCTGGGGATAACATGGATGCTGATAACCTCACCCACCTTGCTGGCGGCGTTTCCGCCGGCTTCCGTGGCGGCGCGCACGGCAGCGACATCCCCGCGAACGATGGCGGTACAATAACCGCCTCCGATCTTCTCGTATCCCACCAAGGTCACCCGAGCGGCCTTCAACATGGCGTCCGCGGCCTCAACCATGCCGACAAACCCCCGCGTTTCAATCATTCCCAAGGCTTCTTCCATGGATCCATCTCCCTGTGGTCACTCCGTAACGAATTGTCACTCGTGAACCTACCAGAGGGCACTCAGCGGGTCAATGAGGGGTGAATAAAGGAGATGCCCGATTTTTGCCCGGGATTGAAATTCGACTTTGTTTCCGGCTCGGATCTGATCACAAAAAATAGAAAGACCCGCCGGCCTTTGGGCCGGCGGGTCCGCGACGCCCACAGTCTGGGCGGTCTACTGAACCGTGATGCCCTCGGTGAAGACGATCCCGCCGTAGTTGGGATCATTGTCCTGCACCTGCAGGGTGACACTGGTGGAGTCATTCGGCGCGGTGAAGAGACCGCTCGCCTCACCCCACATATCCGTCACGGCCGTTCCCGGAGTGACGGTGCCGTCGGTGGCGGTGAAGGCCAAGGAATGTCCACCCAGGGGATTGCCGAAACGATCCCGGATCTTCACGCTGAAAGAGTTCATTGATCCGGCCGCGACATCGGTGTCGATATCGAGGTTGCTGGCGTCCTTATTCGCGGAGGATGTCAGCAAATTGATATTGAGATAGGCGGCGGCCCATCCTCCAAGTCCGGCCTTGGCCGTCACCGTCGCGATCGCGCCGATCCCATTGTCGGGAATCGAATAGGAATAATCCCCATCCAAAACCTCGCTCTTATACGTATCGGTGGCGATCGACCCGCCGCATCCATCAGCCGTTGTTCCCGTTCCCCCGACGGTTCCAATATCGGTGCGGAACTCAACCGATGTTCCGCCGAGAACAAAGTTATCGTTAATGTCCAGCACCTCGACCATAAGATCGATCTCGCTCTCGCCGTCGGCGATTAGATTGACCGGCGGCCAAGGACTGACAAAGGTCACCGATGTGGGAGGGCCGCTGGTGATAAAGGAGACCTGGCCTTCCACCGTGCCGCCGATCGTCGTTGCGGTAACGGTAACGATCCCATCATTCCGCGGTTCGCCGCTGAGGAAATTCGCCCCACAGACGCCGTTTAATGTTTCACCGCTGCCCATTTCACCGCTCACGGCGCCCCTCACAATACCCTCATCGCTTGTAAAATAGACGCGTGTGTGATCGGGAACCGGATTATGGTATATGTCGGAGACAACGACGGTGATGTCGGCCTCTTCCGCGACGCGATCCCAGCCGCGGATATTGCAGGGGCTGACGCCGATCGAGAGGTAATGCGGCGGACCGGCGGCGATCGCCACCATGGTCATCTCGCTGGCGCCATTTTCCGCGCTCACACCGATGAGAACGGAACCGGAGATGGTGCCGCTGCCCAGCACGACCTGCGCCTCGCCGTTGCCGTTGGTCTCTACCACAACAGAATCGGCATCAAGACCATTGAGAGACTCTCCCCCACCCGGACCGAGAAGGATGCGGAAGGTGAGGTCCTCGCCCGCCCCGACGCGACGATACATCGCGTCGTAGCCGATGGCGGTAATAAAAGTTTGCTCATTCCCGCCGGTCGACTGAACCCTGATCTCACCGGGATCGGAATTCAGTTCGATTCGGGCAATCAGTGCGGAATCAGATGGACAAGCGAAGCAATCGGGGAGCCTAACATCGAATTGACAGCTGACCTCGCCCCCGTGAGTTTCACATCGTATAAAATGAGAGACGCCGTCATCGCATGTCGGTGCGAAATAGGTAGCATAGGCCCAGCCATCAAAAGTTGTGCTGGATCCCAATCCCTGATCCCCGACAACCATCCCGGCATTGGCCTCAAAGTGAATCACGGTACCGTTGCGAACCGGATTGTGATGAAGATCATAGAGAGAAACCGCAACCGCAACTCCATTGGCACCCCCCTCGGCATAACACTGGGACTCGATATATAGTGGACAACCCATCTCGAGCGGCGGCCCCGCGGCGATACCCACAATAATATCTTTTGTAACGCCGTCTTCGGTGGAAGCCCCGATCTTCACCGTACCGGACTTCGTTCCGCTATAGAGTTGTACAAGCGCCTGTCCCTGCGGATCGGTGAGGGCCATCACCTCATCCGCAACCTCGTCCTCGAGAGCTTCCCCGCCATTGGGACCCGAGATGATTTCAAAGGTAATGGGGTGCCCCTGCCCGACGGGGTTTCCGTCCAGACCATAGGCGGTCGCCATAATCGTCGTCTGCTCGTACTCACCGGCGCCTTGAACGCCGATCTCCGGACGGCCGGAGGCCATTTCTAGCGATTGAATGACCAGATCGGCTTCCGGAATGGCGACATAGGTCGTCTCAACGACCGCGCCGTCGCGGGCGGAGACGATAACCTCGGCCCACCCATCACCGCCGGCCTGCGGCGACAAGCTGTAATAGAGGGCATAGGCCGATCCCATGAGTGTCCGATGGGTCGGTGAGCCGTCGGCTCCAACAACGGATCCTTCATCGACAGAGAAATGTACAAGCGTTCCATCCAGCACCGGATTGTTATAGGCGTCCAGCACCACCGCCTCAATGGTGGTGGATTCCCAAGATCCCAGAACCGTCTCACGGGGCGCCGCATGAATCTTTGCGGGCGGGCCGACAAAGACGCCGATTTCGACCTGTTGATTCGCGGCGCCGGAAGAAACCTCGAGTGTAATGGTGCCCTGCACCGTACCGGCGCGCACAAGGACGTCCGCCTGTCCGTAGGAGTTGGTCTTCAGGGTGAGTTCCGAGACATCGCCGGCGGCGCCGCCATCCAGAGTTCCCGGTCCTGAAAGGATCCGGAAGGAGACCAGCGCGCCGGCGGGCATGGGCCCGCCTTCAACGCTATAAAGACTAACCCAAACAGCGGTCTGATCCATTCCGCCGGAATCCCTGAGAGAAATTTCATCTTGAAGGACTTGAATGAAGAGCTGGCCGACGGCTGGAATGGGCAGGATCTCGACCGGGAAATCCTGGCTCCAAAGACCCGCACTGGCTTTGATCCAGATGGTCCCCGCAACTTCCGGTGTTTGGATGGTTAGCTCGGACCGGCCGGCCATATTAGTGATGACTTGCGGAGAGATGGCGCCTAGTTCATCCCAATTCCCGTTTGAGATAACCTCATCGGTGATCTCATCGATCCCTGGAGTGAACCTGCCATCGTCGTCGTTATCCGTGAATTTCTCCCCCATAACGAGCTTTATCTTTTGGCCGGGCAGCGGCTGCCCGCTGGCGTCCCAGACGTTGATACCAAGCGTGTCCCGGTCCACACCGTTCGCAAAGTACTTCTTCCACGAAAGATCTTCGAGTTCGGCGCGGGCGACCGGCGGGAGATCCAGCAGATAGAGGCTGGTTTCCGCCCGGGAATCACGTGTTGAAGCGACGAGTGTATAACTCCCCGGCTCATAGCCGGCAACAAAGGTGACAGCGGCTTTGCCGTCGTTTAAGGTATTGGCCGAGGTCTGAACCTGGCCCGCCGAATCCCATTGCCCGTTCTCGTTGAGATCCTGGTAGGTATCGATGCCAGGTGTGAAATACCCATCCCCATCAATATCAACGAAGGGTTCACCGACTTCAAAACGAACCAATTTGCCGCTCACCGCGGCGCCCTGGGGGTCGGTCACCGTGGCCACGACATAAGCATCGGCATTCCCATCAGCCGGTAATTCATTAGGGGTCATGGCGAGATCCATCACCGTTCCAGTAGCATGCAGGCGGATCTCAAGGTCTCTCGAGACGCCTTCGCTGCTTGCTTTGATATAGACCGGTCCTATGATCTCCCCGGCCGTATAGGTCGCGATAGCGATCCCTTGGCCGCCGGTCACGACCGAATCGGTGACGGTGCCGATAGCATCCCAAACATTATTGCGATTCTGATCCTGCAATAAAATATCGCCGTCGCTCCAAACACCGTCTAAATCGACATCGGTGAACAACTCCCCGGCCGTCAGGTGGACGGACTGCCCCACGACAGCCGCACCGGCCTGCTTGACGGTGATGGTCAAATTCAGTGTCGACAGACCATCGGCCGGGATGGAGGTCTCGGAAGCGGCCAAAGCGACGGTCATGGCGCTGGGGTCGGTGGAGGCGCCGGCCTTGACCTGCAACGTGACATAGGCGACCTCATCGTTGGCTTGCACTCTCAAGCCGACCTGGCCGCTGTCAATCCGGATGGGAATATAGTCGGATGCCGCCCAACCGGTGGTATCGGTTTCAGTGCTGGTCTTTTGGAAATTGCCCCAATCCTTGCCGGCGATCTCGCCGAATTTCACCAGAACTCCAGAAACCGGCGCACCGGTTGTCCGGTCAACAACCCGGGCTCTAATCAATGTTGTATCACCCGGCGCGACAAGCGCGGGAATCGCCTCAGCTCCGCTGATACGGACGGATGATTCCGCGGGAGATTCCGGATTTGAATCATCCTCGCAACCGATGAAGAATCCGATGGCCAATATCGCCATCATAACGATGAAACCATAAGAGGATTTCCAGGCAGGAATGGACACAGGGACCTCCTCGGGCTCGGTCGCTCTATTGGCTGGCGTCAAAAGAGAGAGCCGTCCCCCGGTGATCTTCTAATTCAGGAATGATTGAGAGGCTCCCCGGCCTCTCCCCCAAGGGCACCCTTCCACGCCGGATATCGGAAGCATCCGGGCGCAGGGGCTCATCTATCTTTTCGGCAGTCGGGTGGAAAGACTTGATGGGGATGAACCTGGATGAGGGGAGCTCGGGAATGAATCCTCAGGAGATCTTATCAACGCGGAAAGAAGAAGAATCAAAAAGAAGCACTGTAAACATAAGAGTAGACCATAAGCGTAACCGGGAGGGTCTGTGAGATTCATCTTGGAAATCCCACTCACAGATCGCTCTAAAGAGGTGGACTCGTCCTAACGAGTTTCTATAGAAGGAGTTACAATCTGCACCGGGAAATTAGATGACACTCCCCGGCCACAGTGAAAAGGATATGTTACTCCTTCACCTTGGTCACGCTGGTTGCATGAAGCCCTTTGGGACCCTCTTTAACCTCAAATTGAACCTTCATGCCCTCTTCTAGGGTGCGAAAACCATCTCCACCAATCTCTGAATAGTGGACAAAAACATCCGGGCCGCTTTCCCTTTCAATGAAACCGTACCCTTTTGCGTCGTTGAACCACTTAACTCGGCCATTCTCTACCATCAAACTCCACCTCCGAACAACCACTCCTTGAGGAAGTCCCTGATACCGACCTTCGATCTCTGAGGATCTCCCCACCTGCAGAAATGGAGCAGTCATGCGGTCTGCGCCGAGACCGTGACGGCTCCATCATCAACGTTAAAAAAATCTTCCTTCAAAGCGTCGAACCTCACTTGACGAAGATCTTACAAGAGATTGGGGATATTTTCAATACTTACTGACTGCTTCGGCCTCAGCCTCCTACTCAAAGGGTCAAAGACCGAGAGCTTTTGGCCATTGGAAAAAGAGGAAGTTTAGACGGCCGATCAGCAAGGATATACGCGCCATGACGGTGAATCCGTACGACGCGCCGAAGGATATCATAAGGAACCAGATACCCAGCCGCGCCACCCCACCCGCCACACCGCGGTGCTCCACGGAGAAAAAGAAATAGAAGAGAGAGGCCAAAAGTCCCACGAGGAGGATGGCGTTCGATATATCGATCCATGTATGTCCGGTGTTCAGACTCATCATGCTCGCCCCGATCTGCTCCACCAGATCGCCCTGCGCAAATCCAATCACCTGGAGACCGGAGAAGGCCCCGACAAGAACACCCATTGACCAACGGCTCAACCATCCGACACGAGGCGCCAGGCGAAGAAAGAGAAGGATGCAGAGGGCCAAAGGGATAAGGTTCAATAATTTTCCATCATGAAACAAAGGATTGAAGAGGTTGGGACGGAAGACCTGCTGGTACTGCAAAGCCAGATAATAGCCGGCCGCCACACCGACAAAAAGGTGTTCAGCGGCCTTATAGACAGGATTGTCTTTATAGAGAAAGGAGAAAATGGCCAATGTCAATACAGCGGCCAGAGTGGCTCCGATAGCATCAGTCATGATCAGGCCCTCTCCTTCTCCGCCCGATGATAAAGATGAGGTTTCCGAGAATGATAAACCCAACGATAACAAGATGGCCCAGACTCTGGGCGTCCATCCCCTTAACGCCGGATCCCGGTTGCCGCAGAAGAACCTCGTACTCGGCGGCGCCGGCAAGGCCTCCGAGCAATCCGGCCAATTGCCCCGATTGAATGTAGGGATAGAATTCCGGGGCACTGACGGCTGTGACACCGGCCACGATCCGGATATCGAACCGGCTCTGAACCTGCTGCACCCACTCTTTCGTCCCAGGATACCCGGCTGAAACATTAAAAATCAGATCAATATCATGAATCGTCTCAATCCCTTCCATCATGGGAATCGAGCCGACCGGCGTTCCCCGATAATCGGCCGGGAAGGTCTCGGGGATCGATTTCCCCAGGGAAACCATGACAACCTCGCGTCCTTCCTTAAATCCCAAATTTACAAAATCGACGCCGTAAGTTTTGTTGTACTCCCCGATGCCGATATCCCGGAAGGCCTCATCAACGAGAGGCGGCGCGGCAGGCCATAAACATCCGGCCACGACTTTCAGATTTTTGCGGAACATGTGGCGCATCCCGGCTTCCATCATTGGATACAACTCGGGCATTGAGCCGGGATCCAGATCGGCCGCCAGATAAACAACCGAACCCACGGGCAGAGCCTCGACCGCTTCATAGAGGGTCACTACTTCTTTGCTGGGTTGAATGGGAAAACCCATGGGGAAAAAGAGGGGAATCGCGACGGAGATGAATATACAGAGGAAGATGATGCGGCGGTCCATCTCCACAATGGTGACGAAGCGATCCAGCGCTTTTCCCAGAAAGCCGCTCATGATCCGCCGCCCAGGACATTGCGTTCAATACCCAGGACAACCTTCATCCCGGTGGAGATCGCTCCCAGCGCCGCCCCGATCAGGATGGCCCTTTTGGCGGCGAGATTCGGATAGTCCATGATGTAGCTGGTGATCCCGGGAAGTCTGTCCCAGATTGCGGCCCCGATGGGCACCCGGCCGATCATGACGATCACGGCCACAATGGCCAGCAATCCGGCCTCAAATTTGCGGATGCGAAAAGCCCGGAAGGCGGCGGAGGCGATATAGAAGGCCAGGAGGCTGAACATAGTGCCCTGCATCGGAACATAGGCATTGATGTAAAGATAGTTAAAGAAAGATTGCTCGCCGATCCCCCGCACGATACCCAATAGAGCCATGACGACGAGACCGACAATAAGAAAGATTGAATAGGGCCAATCCTTCTTTTTTGTCCGGATTTTATTAGCGTGAATCCTCGCCACATTGAGCACACCCAGGACAATGGCGGCCGCCGCGACAATGATGGTCCATTGCTGGAATTCAGAACCGATATTGGTAATAAAGGGGTGCCGCACGAAAAACTCAAGAATCATGAAGATCCCGAAGATCATGGTCAGGGCCAATGGCACTTCACGGCGCATCCGATCACCTCACCTGGAACCAGTCACCCAAGGACGCCAGATCAAAGGTGCTTAGAATGACACCAATGATAAGAAGCAGCATGATACATAGTTTCATGAAGTCAGTGGCCTTCAATGTTCCGAGGAGATCAGGCTCCCGTGACAAGTAGGCCGAGGTCGCAAAGAACTCCTCGCCGATTAATGTATAATCACAGGCGACAACAAAAAACGGCAATTGATGAATGTTCGCCGTCCCCGCGATCTGAATCGCTCCCGTGGAGAAACCTGTCTCGGCCAGAATGAGGCTCTCGGCATAAAATGACCCGAGAAAAAGATTCGCGGCGGGTTGCTCGCGAAGCATGATGCCGTTGACCGCCGCCGTGAAAGCGAACTGCTCGTCGGAGAGGTACCGGATATTGTCGCGATTAAAGGCTTCCGGCCGGCCCGCGGTCATATACCCCGCTTTGACGGTCTCTTCGGCCAACGGGACGACAAAGGCCCGGCAGATCGGAACCACGAGAGGCGTTTCATATTTCGCCACCATTTGAGCCACATTATTGAGAATGACCATGCTGTAGATGGTTTGAATATTGTTCGCCTCGTCGATGCCCGGGACATAAAGAACGGGCTTCCCCATCTCTGTAGCCCGTCCCACCGCCTCCTCAATGGCATCGAGACCTGCAATCCGTCGGATCGTCGTGAAATGCCCCCTCTTCGTCAACTCGACAAAGAGAAGAATCGCCAGTACGAAGATAACAATCGGTAATAGAACATTGAGCCGCCCCGGATCAAACCAGAGATTTTCGGGCGCGGCTTCGGCCGTGGATTGGATGAGGAGCGTGATAAATCCGAGATCCATTACTCCTCGATCATCTCGATATTGGCCCTCGGTACCGTGGCTTCCACTCCATCATGGAAGCGCACCTTGAGAACCCTCACCATCGTCTCCGATGGGCGTTTCTGCAAATCTGATGGAAGCTCCGTCACCTGGCCGATCTTGCCGAAGTAGGGCGCTCGGATGGCTCGAATCAGACTGCCTTCCCTCACACCCAGCACGGCATCCGCCTTGACGGCATCATCCGTACTGAGGATTTCGCCGAGAGAAATTACGATCTCCGGCCTCATTACGCCGGCCCGGATTTGGGTCGCACCGTTAACAGAGACTTTCTCACCTTCATGATCCTTGAGCAGCCGGAAGGTCCGATCGGCCATATTCATTGTGCCGAAACCTTCGGTCACCACAAGAGTGGCGCCGATCTTCTCGGTTCCGGTGATGGCGACACCAAGATCGTATCCCAGGAGGTTTCTTATATCGGAGGCGTCATACCCTCCGATAACGACCGCGCGGACCCCCATATCACAAGCCTTCCTAAAAATATCGACCGTCACTCTCGAACCGCCGACGATAACCGTTCCCAAAAGATCACCCTTCAGATGTTTCTCTTCCAACTCCTCTGCCGGGTTGTCGACCAAGATACGGAGAATGCCGGATGTCTCACCGCCGACGCCGAAAATCCCCTGGATAAAGGCCCCCGTTGATTCCACGATAACCCCTTCTTCAGGGATCACTTCAGTCACGATGCCGTCGATATAGGCATCAACCTCAACGGGAATCGGTGGTTCGCGGATGATCACCTGGCCGGTGATGGTGGAAATGCTCTCCATGGTTCCGTTACAAGGGGATTTACATTGGCTCTTGAAGATTCCAAAGAAGCTCTTGCTCAGAGCGATCGGTTCATCCTTGACGACGGTATCACCTTCCTTTTTAAGCATAAACTCTTTCAGATCGGCTTGATGAACACCGAGAATACTGGCCGCTTTCACCGGTTGCACATTGCCTGGCAGTTCCGTGCGAGCCACGATATCTTCCGCGGCGACCTTCTGGCCCTTCTCCACCAAAACCTCTCCCTTTAACGGGAGCCGCCGAACCTTGTGGATCAGAGTTTTTCCCGCCACCCTCAATCCGGGAGTATATGCATGTGCCAAGACCGACTCCTCCTTCTCAAAACCGGTGAGGCCGTACTCAGCGGCCCTCAACGAACAACTGAAAAACCATGCCTCTTACAGAACGAAACCAAGAACCCCGCCCAGGTCCAAACTCAGAACTATGCTTCCGGGTAAAGATCCATCGCCTTCGACCACTCTTTCAGCTTGCGGACGCGCATCTCGTTTTCCTTTGGCGGCTCGAAAGGTTGACGACCGCGGCAATCAAAGATGAGACCCGAAACTCCGCCACGCAGCGTTGATTTGCGGCTCTTGCCCTTACCCATTCCGACATCGAATCCCCCGGCGGGATGCATGGTGACTTCCGCTTCATCGCCAGGATCCAAAGGAATGCGCAGGATATTGCCGAAGGGGATATCGATTGTTTCTTCACGGCCGTCGGGGAATTTCACCACCACGTTCAGGCATTTCTGCATATCCTTGCCCGTTCCGATCGGCGCGATGCAGGTTCCCAATCGGATAAGGCAATCTTTATCAAAGACCTGCGTCGCCGCAGCGGGGTGAACCGAAGCCAGGACGCCGAGCTGCGGCATCATGAAGATGGAGTCGACCGCCAGCTCGGTCACCTTCTCGGGGAGGAAGGCATCGATCAGCATGGCAGCGGCTTGAACGCGGCGCGGCGCATGTGAAAGACAGCCGCCACTGCCGACCAGCAGATCGAGATCCGACATATTGATCAGCGTCGCCCCGGAACCGGTCTGCTCAAAAGTGTCGCTGATCGTCCGCTCCTTTTGTACACCCTTCAATCCAACAGCGAGGGACTTATGCTGCTCAAAGGCCAAACGAAGCGCTTCACGCGCAATCGCCTGCTCGACCATCAACTCTTCGAGTGTATCGGGAACCGACGTCGGGCGGATCATCTTGTTCTTGATCCGGTTCTGCAGATCCTTTTCATCCATGGCAAAGGGAATCCAGCGCAAAACATTGGGAACACCCGCCTCGACCAATACATTCGATACCGAATAAGACATACCGAGGTTGGCGCTCACCGTCCGGTTAAAAACATTCTGAAAAACACTAAAGACATCCGTCGTCGCCCCGCCGATATCGACACCGAGAACTTCGATCCCCTGCTGCTCTGATATGGTCTGGATGATTGACCCAACCGCGGCCGGTGTCGGCATGATCGGTTGCGGGGTCCAGGACATGAGTTTGTGATACCCGGGAGCATGTGACATCACATGTTCCATGAACAATTCATGGATCTTATGACGCGCCGGGCTGAGATTCTCCCTCTCCATCAGAGGGCGGATATTTTCAGTGATCTCCAAAGCCGTCTTATCGGCGAGTCGGTCCTCGACCGGACCGATCGCATCTTTATTGCCCGCATAGATGACGGGAAGCTGGTAAGCCCGTCCCAACCGTGGTTTGGGATCGGCCGCTGCGAGGATCTCGGCGAGTTCGACGACGTGTGTCGTCGTCCCCCCGTCAACCCCTCCCGAAAGGAGGATCATATCCGGACGCAGGTCACGAATCCGGCGGATCTTCTCATGAGGCAGCCGGCCGTCATTCGAAGCGATCACATCCATCACGATCGCTCCGGCGCCCAAAGCCGCTCTCTGGGCCGACTCTCCGGTCATCGATTTAACGACACCGGTGACCATCATCTGCAAACCGCCTCCGGCGCTCGATGTGGAGAGATAGATGTCCACACCCCTATTGCCGTCTCTCGGTGTGATGATTTTCTCGCCATCGAGGATCTGGCGACCTGAAAGTTCCTCAACCTCCCGAATAGAGTTGAGAACCCCTCGTGTCACATCTTCAAAGGGCGCCTCAACGGTTGTCGGCGCTTCGCCTCTCACGATGAGACGGTACCCATCCTCGAGCTTATCGATGAGAATGGCCTTTGTCGTTGTTGATCCACAGTCCGTGGCCAAGATCGTTCGGATCTCTTCCGGCATCATCTCCCCCACCATCTCCATTTCTGCATGGCGGCGCCCTTCTTCAGCACCCGGGTCGCCTGCTTTTCTTCCTTCATCTTCCGACGGATTTCCTTTTCCCGCCTGTCCTGCTCACGATCCATCTTCTCGATGATCTGAATCATGCGCTCCACATTGGACCGGTCCTCCATCATTCTGGCGAACTGGTCATACTGCGGCAGCGTAAGAAACGCTTTAACAAAAGGTTCCATGAAGACCAGCGCCTGACTTCCGATGAAGGAGAGAGGCTTTGCTGATTCCAGGAAAAAAACGGCCGGAACGCCCATCCGCATCCGTACGATCCGTCCGGCAACCGATTCCAAGAGTTTCTCATCAGCAGGGGCGAGACCGGTTTCTTTCACGATGTCTCCACAATCCGAACTTCCGGACCAATCCGGGACCGGATGAAATCCATAACGAGATCCCGATTGCCCGCGAAAAGAATCCGGCTGGCCCGGTAGGGTTCCATAAAGGCCCTGCCTTCATAGGGACTCAGTGTAGCACCCCGCCGGTCGACATAAACGGTCCGAAAAGTATCCCAGCCTCTAAGGCTCTTTGAGAAACGTTTTCTCACTTCCACTCCGTCCTCCCCCAAACGATACGTTGTCGCAAAGAAGAAAGATTCCAGGGAGAGAAACAGGACCAAGAATCCGAATATACCCCAATAACGAGATCTCATCCAGATCCCTACAGCGATCGAGAAAATTAGAATGAGAGCCACAACAAGAACTCCCCGAACCGGCCTGTTGGAAACCGGACGAGCCTTCCAGATCATCTCAGGCGGTCTCTCCGGCATCCTCAGGCTCCCAGCGCAGCTTCAACCTTCTGGCGGCTGCCGCTTCATCCAGACGGCCCACAGGAGTCTCCGTAGGCGCATCTTTAAGTGTTTGAGGAGTTTCCACCGCCTCCTTGGCAATTTGCTTCAAAACCGCCGCATACCGCTCCAGGGTATCCTGCCGCTCGGATTCGGTGGGCTCCACCATCAACGCCTCATGCACGATAAGGGGGAAGGATACGGTCGGCGCATAAAAGCCGAAATCAAGGAGGCGTTTGGCGACATCCGTATTCCGAAGCCCCTTTTCCTTTGGAATCCTTGGAGTAATGACGAACTCGTGCATGCAGGGACCTGGACGGGCCGGCGAATAATCTTCCTTCACCAGATGCAGCAGGTAATTGGCATTGACGATCGCCGCCCGGCTGATCGCCGCCAAACCCTCGGCCCCGAGCGTGCGCATGTAGGCCCATGCCCTGAGAATCACACCCACATTTCCCATGAAGGGATGGATCTTCCCCACACTCTTGGGTCTGTTCCAATCGAGGGCATACCCTGCCCCCTCCCTGATCACTCCAGGAATGGGTAGGAAAGGGATCAGACCGGCCTTGACCCCGATCGGTCCAGCCCCCGGCCCCCCGCCGCCGTGCGGTGTGGAAAATGTCTTGTGCAGGTTAATGTGAACAATATCCGCCCCAAGATCGCCGGGACGGGTCCATCCAACCAAGGCGTTCAGATTGGCGCCGTCCATATAGACCAAGCCGTCGACTTCATGAATCCACCGGGCGATCGTCGGCATATCCCGTTCAAAAATACCCAAAGTATTGGGATTGGTAATGATGATCGCCGCCGTTTCGTCGTTGATCTTTTCACGCGTCGCTTCCAGATTTATCCGGCCGTCGGGCCCCGAGGGGATTTCCACCGGTGTAAATCCCGCGACGGCAACCGACGCCGGATTGGTTCCATGCGCCGAGTCGGGGATCAAAACGGTTTTTTTGTTCAACCCTCGATCTTTATGATAGGCCGCCACCAGCTTCATGCCCAACATTTCCCCCTGCGCCCCGGCGCTGGGCTGAAGGGAGAGAGCGTCCATACCCATGATGTGGGACATCTCTTCGGAGAACCGGTATAACATTTCAAGCGTCCCTTGGCATAGTTCAACTGGGGCGCATGGATGAAGCCCGGCAAACCGGTTAATGTTGGCCAGATCTTCGTGCACCTTCGGGTTGTACTTCATGGTACAAGAACCCAGAGGGTACATTCCTTTGTCCACATGAAAATTGAGCGCCGAGAGTTTTATATAATGCCGGACAACCTCGGATTCGGTCACCTCAGGCAACCGCGGCGGCTTCGAACGGCGGTGCCTCTCGGGAATCAGATCGTCAAGGGCGGGTTTATCGCCTCCATCCTTTGGAAATGAATGGCCCCGATGATCTTTCCGGGATTTTTCAAAAATCAATTCGACATTCATGATGCAAGAACCCCTTCCAATGCGGCGGCGTATTGTTCAACTTCATCGTCGGTCCTTTTCTCCGTGACAGCGACGAGGAGCCGGTTGGGGTGGTCTTTCCAAAGCCGGGCGCCGGGGACACCGGCAAGGATCCCTTCCCTTCTATAAATCTCCAGTACAACTTCCTCGGCGTCCCGGGGGAGCTCGAGCAGGAATTCCCTGAAGAACGGGCCTGCGAAGGGTGCTGTGACACCGGGGATTTTCAGCAGCCGCTCCCGGGCCCGCCAAGCCTTGCGAAGGGAGAGCTCGGCCATCTCACGCAATCCGACGGGACCCATAAGGGAAAGGGAGATCAGCATCGCCAGGGCCACAAGATTGCTGTTTGTACAAATATTCGATGTGGCCTTCGCCCGCCGGATATGTTGTTCGCGGGTTTGAAGCGTCAGCACAAAACCCCGCTGGCCGCGCGTATCGGTAGCCTCGGCGACGATCCGGCCGGGCATTCGGCGCATCATAGAGGAACGCGTGGCCATGAATCCAATAGCCGGTCCCCCGTACGAGGGAGAAATCGCCAAGGATTGCCCCTCTCCAATCGCCGTGGTGGCGCCCCAGGAACCCGGCGGCTCGAGCAGCGCAAGGGATACGGGATCGACCGAAGCGACGAGATGCGCGCCGGTTCCTTGAACGACCTCACCCAAGGCGCCGGTTTCTTCAAGAAGGCCATAGACATTCGGATGTTGAACAAGAACCGCGGCGACGTCTGAGGTGATGGCGCTTTTCAACTCCGCCGGATCCACTCGTCCCTTCAACGACGGCAGGGTCTCCAAAACGACACCCGGCGTGCCGAGGTAGGTCTCCACGACCCGGCGCCAGCAGGGATTGAGTCCCTCGGAAACAAGTATCTTGTTCCGGCGCGTTTCACCCAAGGCCATCCAGAGCGCTTCGCCGCAGGCCGATCCGCCGTCATACAGTGAGGCATTGGCGACATCGAGACCTGTCAGTTCACAAATGGCCGTCTGAAATTCAAATATAGACGCAAGGGTTCCCTGGGAGACCTCGGCTTGGTAGGGCGTATAGGCCGTTGCGAATTCCGATCGCTGAATCATGTGCCCCACGGCGGCGGGGTGGTCGTGATCGTAATATCCCGCACCGAGAAACGAGGGCACGACAGCCGCATCGTAGTTTTTTCTCGAGAGTTTATTGAATAACCCCTTCAATTCCGATTCCGAAAGCGGGAACGGGAGATCGAGGGTTTTTTTAAGACGCTGATCCTTGGGGATTTGTTCCAAAAGATCTTCGAACGAGGCGACGCCGATCCGGCTCAGCATCACCTCTTCTTCTTTTTGAGTGTGTCCCACGCAATGGTTCATCGGATCCTCTAATCATGATGGGTTCGGGTGCCGGGACTTGTGTTAGCTCCTGCTCAGGATGCTTCAGATGATTGAGGGAAAGGCCTGTGGATCAACCTTCAAGGCCCTTGACCAACTCCTGATATGCCAGGACATCCAACAGCTCATCCCAATGGGTCGCTTCATCAACCTTCGCCCTGATGATCCACCCGTCACCATAGGGAGAGGCATTGACCAGCCCGGGGTTATCCTCGAGATCCAGATTGACGGCCGTTACGGATCCCACTATGGGTGAAAAAAGATCAGCTACGGCCTTCACGGCCTCGACCGATCCGAAGGGATCCCCCTGCCTCAGGTCACCGCCGTCGGCCGGAAGTTCCACAAAGACGATGTCGCCGAGAGCCTGTTGGGCATAATCGGTAATGCCGATGACGACCTCATCCCCTTCCTTACGTACCCATTCATGATCTTTTGTATAATAGAAGCCTTCAGGAAATTCCATGTTTTCCCCCATCCGCGAAGTGCGGATTCCTACACTGTTTCGGATCCTTTCGCTGGATTCTTTGACCGAAGCGGCGCCTTGGGAACCCTGGCGGTTCCGTTTTTGTAAAAGGGCCGTTCGACAATCCGCGCTTCCAGCCTCCCTCTACGACCTTCTACCTCTATCTTTTCCCCGACCGCGGCCGAGGATGGCTCCACCAAACCCAGCGCGATTGGAATTCCCAAGGATGGGGAAATTCCGCCGCTCGTCACTTTCCCGATCAGCCGGTCGCCGGCATAAAGGGCGTCGCCGGAACGGGGCAGGTTCCGGCTGCTCAGCGTCAATCCAATGAGTTTTCGTGGTATGCCCTCTTCTTTCTGCCGCTGGAGAGCTTCCCGCCCAATGAAATCACCCTTAGACATTTTG
Source organism: Candidatus Eisenbacteria bacterium (assembly GCA_018831195.1). Lineage (NCBI taxonomy): Bacteria > Candidatus Eiseniibacteriota > Candidatus Eiseniibacteriota bacterium. Next base: position 95,770 of record JAHJDP010000028.1, read on the forward strand.
ACCGTCCAAGCCAATCCGGCTTCCAGTGGGGAAATATCAAGATCGAGTTCATGGCCATAAAGGCAGTAAGCCATCTCCATCCTCAGCGTATCCCGCGCGCCCAAACCGATCGGCCTCAATCCCGCGGGCTGGCCGGATTCCAGAAGGGCGTCCCAAAGACCCCGTGTTTCAGCCGAAGGAAGATAGATTTCGAATCCATCTTCGCCTGTATAACCGTTGCGGCTGACGAGGACATCAACACCCCTCCATTTCCATGCCGTGTGACGATAGTATCCAAGTCCCTCGGCAATCTTTTCCCCCGCTAGTTTTTCAAGAATCGAAGCCGCCGCCGGTCCCTGAAGGGCGATCTGTCCGACCTCTTCCGTTTCTTCCCTGAGGATGACATCGGGTGGAGCCTGCTCTTTCAGCCACTCGCGGATCCTCTCGAGATTGACGGCATTGACCACCATGAGGAATCCTTCCGCCTGGCGGTAAACAGTCACATCGTCAAGCACGCCGCCCGCCGGATTGCATACGCAGGAGTAAAGCAATTGATCGGGATCAAGTTTCGCGGCGTTATTGGCAATGATCCGGTTGGTGAAATCGACCGCGCCCGCTCCCTCGATTCTGAGGCGGCCCATATGGGAAACATCAAAGAGGCCGGCCTGCAAGCGAACGAATTTGTGTTCCGCCAGGATGCCGTTCTGATAAGAAAGAGGCATCTCCCAGCCCGCAAAGGGAACTAGTTTTGCCTGCCGGCGTGTGTGAAATTCATGCAACGGGGTCTTCTTCGCAAGGTTCACCTCACAGTTCCTCCTCCCTCAGCGCCTAGCGCAAGTTAATCGAGCGCAACCCCTTTAAACTAATGAGCAAAGCCGGAACTGTCAATCCTGGTGCCGTCTTTCCGGCTCATAACAATGACCATTAACGGCGCTTATCCATCGATGAAGTGATCCATCAACGGCTTGGAGATCCACCCGATCCGAGGTATTCCTTGAGCGCCGTTCCCGTGAACGAACTCTTGATCTTCATAACCTCTTCCGGTGATCCCTCGGCCACAATCCTCCCTCCACCGTCGCCCCCCTCCGGTCCCAAATCGATAATATAATCCGCTGTCTTGATGACATCGAGCTGATGTTCGATGACGACAACGGTATTGCCGGACGCCACCAGACGGCGCAGGACCTGCAGGAGCATTCTTATATCTTCAAAGTGCAATCCCGTCGTTGGTTCATCGAGAATATAAAAAGTTTTCCCTGTGGCGACACGGGAGAGTTCCGTGGCCAATTTAACACGCTGCGCTTCCCCCCCGGAGAGGGTGGTGGCCGGCTGCCCCAACTGGATATATCCGAGCCCGACATCGCTCAATGTCTCGAGCTTTCGTTTTAAAGGCGGAATATTCCCCAGGACATCGGCCGCCTCTTCGACGGTCATTTTGAGTATGTCGGCGATCGAATGGCCCTTGAATGTCACCTCGAGTGTCTCTCGATTGTAACGGCGGCCCTGGCATACCTCGCACGGAACAAAGACATCCGGGAGAAAGTGCATCTCGATCTTGACAACGCCATCCCCATGACAGGCCTCACAGCGGCCTCCCTTTACATTAAAACTGAATCGCCCCGGCTTGTAGCCGCGGACTTTGGCTTCAGGGAGCCGGGTCATTAGATCGCGGATATGGGTAAAGGCGCCGGTATAGGTCGCGGGATTCGATCTCGGAGTGCGGCCGATCGGGCTTTGATCAATTTCCACAACTTTATCAATTTTATCAATGCCGCGAATCGAGCGGTGGGCCCCGGGTGATAGAGAGGCTCGGTGCAATCGGCGCGCCAAGGCGCGATAGAGAATTTCGTCAACTAAGGTGCTTTTCCCCGAACCCGACACACCGGTTACGGCGATGAACGTTCCCAGGGGAAATCGGACGTTAATCGACTTTAGGTTATGCTCGGTGGCCCCGAGGATTTCCAGCGATTGGCCGTTCCCTTTCAGGCGCTGCTTGGGAATGGGGATCGCCCGCTGACCGGAAAGGTAGAGACCTGTGAGCGACTCTTTAGAACGTTTGATCTGTGCCGCCGTCCCCTCCGCCACGATCCGTCCGCCATACCGGCCGGCGCCGGGTCCCAGATCAATAATATGATCGGCCTCTAGGATCGTCTCCCGGTCATGCTCGACGACCAAGACACTATTCCCCAGATCTCTGAGCTGTTTCAGCGTCTGGAGAAGACGATCATTATCCCGGTGGTGCAAACCGATGCTCGGTTCATCCAGGACATAGAGAACGCCGACAAGCCGCGATCCGATCTGTGTCGCAAGACGGATGCGCTGGGATTCGCCGCCGGAGAGTGTCGAGGAAGGCCTGTCGAGGGTGATATACGACAGTCCCACATCATTGAGAAACCGGAGCCGATCTCGAATTTCTTTCAACGCCTGTCCGGCAATCGATCGATCGCGTGCCGTCGGCGCCAGATCGTCGACATGCGCTGCGGCCTCCCCCACGCCCATCCGAATCCAATCAGGGAGAGTGTGGGACCCGATCCGAACCGCCCGGCTCTCAGGCCGAAGCCGGGAGCCGCCGCAGGCGGGACAGGGCTGGGGCGACATGAAACGACCGATCCCCTCGCGAATCTCATCCGAATGGGTCTCCCGATAGCGGCGTTCAAGGTTCGGCGCCAATCCTTCATACCGGGTCATCCACTCACCGGTATTCCCACTCCTTTCCCATTTAACGGTAAAACGTTCTTCCCCCGTTCCAAAAAGGAGTCTGTTCAAATGGTTTTTGGGCAGTTTTGCAATGGGGCGATCGAGATCGATATGGTACTTCGCGGCCATCGCGCGGAGGATGAGGGCGGTCCAGCCATCATCGACGGATCGGATAAAGGCGATTCCGCCGTCACGGACGCTGAGAGCGGGATCCTGAATCAGCAGTTCGGGGTTCACTTCCAAAAGCGTACCCAATCCCTGGCATTCGGGACAGGCGCCATAGGGATTGTTAAAGGAAAAAACCCGCGGATGCAGGGGATCAAAAGAGCGGCCGCAGTTCGCGCAGGCTTCCTTCTCGCTGAAGGTTTCAGGCTCCCCCGCATCGCCGAGAACCATGACGACGCCGCCGCCGGCGCGCAGAGCCGCTTCGAGCGAGTCGGCCAACCGGCTTCTCCGCCGCGATTCGGCTACGATCCGATCGATGACAACTTCCAAATGATGAACCTTTGTCTTCGCACATTGGATCTCCTCATCCAAGCTGAGGATTTCATTGTCGAGCCGGACCCGGAGAAATCCATCCCGGCGGAGTTGATCCAATTCCTTTCGGAATTCTCCCTTCCGCCCTTGCACAATAGGCGCCAAAATCTGCGTCTTCTGGCCTTCGAAATGTTCAAGAACGGAGGCGGTGATCTCATCAATCGATTGGCCTTGGATGGGAATATCGCAATCGGGACAATAACGTCGCCCCACCCGGGCAAAAACGACCCTCAGGTAATCGTATATCTCCGTGAGCGTCGCCACGGTTGAGCGGGGATTGTGGCCGGCCCCCTTTTGCTCAATCGAAATGGCGGGACTTAAACCCTCAATACTATCCACATCGGGTTTTTCCATTTGCCCAAGGAACTGCCGGGCATAGGCCGACAGAGATTCGACATAACGCCGCTGGCCTTCCGCATAGATTGTATCGAAGGCCAGGCTTGATTTCCCGGAACCGCTCACACCCGTAATGACGATGAGCTTGTCTCTGGGGATTTTCAGACTGATATTGTCGAGATTGTGAACCCGGGCTCCCCGGATTGTGATGGCACGCATGGGTCTCTTCTTATGGCTGCGGTTTTTGTCTACTCATAGTGAAGTGCATCGATAGGATTCAGCCGGCTGGCCCGATAGGCCGGATAAAGACCGAACACAAACCCGACACCTGTTGAGACACTTAGTGAAACTACCACGACCCAGAGGGGGCATGCGAAGGGAAGATGCGTCCCCAGATGAACACCGGCGGCCAGCAGCAGCCCGAGAATAATCCCCGCCAGGCCTCCCAGAAGGGTCAGAGCCGCTGCTTCTATTAGAAATTGACTCATGATGTCCCGCGCCCGGGCGCCGATCGCTCGTCTCAGACCGATCTCCCGGGTTCGCTCACCGACCGCCACCAACATCATATTCATCACGCCGATCCCACCCACCAGCAGACCGATGGCCGAGATGAGGATCATGGCCATATAGAAACCGGAGGTAATCTGCCGATAGAGCTCGAGCAGCCGCGCTTGGCTGGTAATCCCAAAATTATCAGGATCATTGGGTCGCAGCCCGCGCAATCTCCGGAGAACACCGCTGACCTGATCCCGCGCCTCATCGGCATCCTCGGGCCGGGTCGGCCGGACTACGAAATAGTCGACCGACTCCCCGTACCGCGTTTTCTCGACAAAAAAAGGCAACGGAACGACGGCCAGGTCATCGAGGGAGGATCCCAAAAAGGATCCCTTTCCTTCCAGAAATCCGATCACCTGGTAGCTCTGTCCCCCAATCCGGACCCAGGATCCCAACCCCCCTCCCCAAGGAAAGAGGATCTTTTTCACTCCGGCGCCCAGGACAACGACACGCTCGCGGCCGGCGACATCGGCCGGACTGATAAAGCGCCCTTCAGCCACTTCATACCCGTTGCACGGAAGAAAGGCTTCCGTCGCGGCTGTAATCCCGAGCGTTCTCGTGCTGACGCCCCGATACTCTACGGTCTCCTGCCGTTCAATCTGCGCGGATATCCAAGCCACGGCCGGTGCTTGCTGCCGGATGGCGCGGGCTTCGTCCACGGTGAGATCGGGCCGGCGTTCACGCCGAGACGGACCGATCTGGACTTGCGCCTCATACTTGCTGACATAGAGCACACCCGTGCCGAGAGAAGCGATCTGCCGGCTCATCGATTGATTGAGCCCGGAGATGATCGAGACCATCCCCACAACACTGCCCACACCAATCATGATTCCCAGCAGGGTGAGAATCGATCGGAGTTTCTGTCCCCAGAGAACTAGGATCGCCTCCTGCAGGCTATCGTTCAGCAGAAGGGCCCGGCCCTTCGTTTTGTCCCCCCTTGATATCATCTATGTCTCTTGACGGAGGGCCTGAATCGGGTGCAACCGGCTGGCCCGCCGCGCTGGATAGAGGCCGAAGACGACGCCGACCACGATCGCCAGCAGAAGTCCTCCAAGGATGGAGAAGGGATCAACATGTGTCGGGAGGGGTGTCCCGGCCCGCAGTCCCCATGCCAAACCGGCGCCCAAAATGACGCCTGCCACCCCCCCCAACCCGGAAATGGTGGCGGACTCGACGAGGAATTGTAAAACAATATCCTGGGCCCTGGCTCCCAAGGCGCGGCGAAGCCCGATCTCCTTTGTTCTCTCCGCCACGGCCACCAGCATGATATTCATAATGACAATACCACCCACAAGCAGGCTTAACCCTACAACACCAAGCATTCCGATAAAGAGCCCGGCCGTGGCCTGTTCGTAGAAGCTGAATAACATGTCGGAAGTGACAATGGCGAAGTCAGGATCGTCATAGGGCTTCAAACCACGGTGGATCTTCGCCCAAAGCATCGCCTCATCCTGCGCCTCCAGCATGAGCTCCGGCCGGAGAGCCTTGACCTGGATCTCGACTGATTGTCTCCGCCCAAAGATCTTTTGATAGCTCGTGATCGGTACAATAACAATGTCGTCTTGTGAAATCCCGAGCACCGAGCCACGCGGCTCCAACACGCCGACCACATGAAATGTATGCCCGCCGATACGGAGCTTCTGCCCGATCGGATCGCCGACATGCATCAGCTCCTCACGAATCCTTGAGCCGACCACGGCGACATTCTGCCTTAAGGAGACATCCGCTTCCGTCAGATGGCGCCCCTCACCCAGTGGATATTGGCCGACCTCCGGATAGCCGTCTTGTATGCCGACGATCGCAACCATATCCGCCCGCTCTTTCAATCCGCGGACGTCCTGCCGCCGGCTCATCTGCGCGACAACAACATCGGCCAGTTTCAGCTTGCGGCGAAGCCACTCTGCATCCTCCAGCGTGAAATCCTTCCGCCGCTGGGCCTTGAGATAATCCTCCATGTCGGTGATGATACCGTACTTTGTTATGTTAAAGACGTGGCTGCCCGTCCCGAGAATTTCGTTGGCGACATAACGGTTGAGTCCTTGAATCACGGAAACAACGGCCACCACTGAGAACACGCCGATAATCGTCCCGAGCAATGTGAGAAAGGTCCGTAGCTTGGCGGACCACATCGACTGCAGCGCAATAAGAATGGAACGTATGAAAAGCATGTCGGATCCTAGGGCGTCACGATGACGCCGGTCGATGACACCATCTCATCCTTTTCGATCCGTCCGTCAAGTATCCGAAGGATGCGGCGCGTCCGGAGCGCGACCGATTCCTCGTGTGTCACAAGAATCACTGTTTTCCCCTGCTGATGGATCTTATCAAAGAGTTGGAGAATTTCCTCCCCTGTCCGGCTGTCAAGATTTCCGGTCGGCTCATCGGCCAAAATGATGCCTGGTTCCGTCACCAAAGCCCGGGCAATCGCCACCCGTTGCTTCTGTCCACCGCTGAGTTCATTTGGTTTGTGCTCCGCGCGCCCCATCAGACCAACCGCCTCCAGCGCCTGCCGGGCCAATCGGTTCCGTTCGGCCCCTGGAATTCGGCTATAGATCAACGGCAATTCGATATTCCGCAGGGCGGAAGCGCGTGGCAGAAGATTGAATGTTTGGAAAACAAATCCGATTTCCTGATTGCGGATATGCGCAAGGGCGTCATCGTCCAATTCATGCACCGGCTGTCCGCGCAATTCATACGTGCCGGTCGTCGGTGTGTCGAGACACCCCAAGATGTTCATGAGAGTGGATTTCCCGGATCCGCTCGGTCCCATGATCGCAATATACTCGCCCTCACGGATCTCAAGATTGATATCAATAAGAGCGCGGACATCCTCCCCGGCCATCGGATAGATCTTGCCGAAATCTTTCAGCCGGATGAGCTCAGCACGGGACCCGCTCACTCCTTAACATCCTCCTCTTTCTCATTCTCTTTCTCTTTCTCTTTCACATGAACCCGGGTTCCCGACTCAAGAGTTCGCAGCACGCGATAGGGGCCGGTGATAATAGAATCATCGATTCCCAACCCCTCAATTATTTGTATATGTGTTTCACCTCGAATCCCTGTTTGTACAGGACGGAACCGGGCCTTTCCCTCCTCTACAATAAAGACACCTTCGATCAATTCATCTTCATCATTGGATCCGGTCGTGAGCCACTCATCAAGACTCCTTTCCACCGGCTTGTCAGACACCGCAGCGTCTGTCTTCTTCCCTTCCTTGTTTCCGCCTTTAGATGATGCCGCCAGCGAATCGTGCTCTTCCCGCTTCCATTCCTCGATTTTTGAAATCGGTCTAACGGTGAGCGATTGCAGGGGGACGGCGAGGGCGCTGTCGGCGGAGGCGACAAGGATTTCCACATCGGCCGTCATGCCGGGACGCAGGGACTCCGGCGATTCCTGAATCCGCACTCGAACGAGAAAGTCGGCCCCCTCCTGCGAGGTGCGGCCGGCCTGGCCGACCAGGCTGACCCGGCCTCTAAGAATCGTATTGGGGAGGGCGTCGACTTCGACACGGGCGGATTGACCGGCCGAGACACTGATAACATCCGTCTCATCCACTTGAGCCTCCACCTCCATCTCACTCAGATCGGCTATCTCGAGAATCACGGTGCCGGGATTATTCATCGTGCCCGTCACCACATTCTCGCCCTCTTCGACGAGAATCTGAGTCACCAGACCGGAGATGGGAGCGGTGAGGTGCGTTTCCTGAAGATCCCGGCGGGCCGCCTCGAGAGCGGCTTGCAATCGTTGAAGTTCCTGTTGCTGCGCTTCACAGAGAGCCTGGTTCACATCGAAGGTCGCTTCAATCTCCTCGAAAACCTCCGTGGAAACGAGACCCTGATCGCGAAGTTGGCGCTTTCTATCAAGGTTCTTCCCGGAAAGCTCACATTCGGTTTCACAGCGCCGGAGTTGTGACCGGGCGGCTTGGAGCTGCGCCTGATATTGTTCATTCTCGGACCGGTAGCGGGTATCATCCAGATCGATCAGGGGCTGGTCCTTTTCAACCCACTCCCCCTCTTGTACATGAAGCCTCTCAACCCGGCCCGGCACATTCGAACTCAGCTGAACCTGAGTCACCGCCTGAATAGCGCCTGGCGCCCTCACCCATGTCGCCAAGGCGCGACGGGAAACCTTCTCAACCTTAACCTCAAGCCCCGAAGATGATTTCCGGCTGAGATTGCCGACAACGACAAGAATGACGACAATAAGTATCACGCCGCCGATAATGAACCAGCGCCTCTTTAAACGCGCCATCTCCTTCCCCCATCCCCTGGAATCTTAGCACTCGGCGGGCCCTCCTTCATCTCCCCGGCCCACCGTCTCCACCCCCGATTCCGGGTTTTCAATCAGACTTTCAAACTAGAGCTTTTGCCCGACGCTTCTCTCCAAACTCGCCTTCGCCGTGAGGATACTGACCTGGGCATCGACCACTTCGACACGCGCCCTGGTCAGCTCAACCTGCGCATTGTTCCATTCGAGCAGGGTGCCGCCGCCCCCTTCATAGAGCGCTTTTTGAAGCTTCAGATTCTCCTGGGCATAGGTCAAGTTCTCCTGGGCCGAAGCCAATCGCTCTTTCCCTTCCTCCCAGGCGAGGATCGCCTGACGGATTTCGAGTAAGACCTCCAATTCCTTCTTCTGAAGACCGCGCTTCTGTTGCCGCTCCCGCCAGACCGCCTCTTCTACAGATCCCTTTGTCGATCCCACGAGGAAATGGTCGATCGGGTTCAGGTTCATATCGAGACTCACCGACAATCCCCACCTCAGGTTTGCATCCAGATTCTTGAGGCTTTCGTCAAATGTCTCTTCCTGCTTGCTGTAATAAAGTGACATCCCCATCGTCGGCCAGTGCGACCATTTGCGGGAACTGACCTGGTCCTGCATGGCCCGCAGATCGATCCGCGCCTGTAGAAGATCGGCCCGATCCCGCATCGCCATCTCCGCCAATTCAGTTTCGTCCCAAATCCGATCCAGATCCGGGATACTCACCGTCGTATCGATGATGATTTCGAGATTGCTGGGAAGACCGAGCGCCAGGGCTAATTCCGCCTGTTGATTCCGAACGGTGTTGCGAGCGGAGATCAGGTCAAGCTCACTCGACGCCATGCTCACGCGAGATTGTAAAACATCAGCACGGGGCACTGAACCAAGTTCATAGAGGGATTCCGTCCGTCGGAATTGATCTGTGGCCAGTTGAACCGCCTCATTAGCCACCTGCGACAGCTTGACCGCATACATAAGCGCATAGTGTTGCTGCGTCACAGCAAGGGCGACATCCAACTCGGCCGCCTTCAACGCATACCGGGCTGACGCCATCTGCTTTTTGCTGCTGCGAATTGTATAAGCTGTGGGCAGATCGATCAATGACTGTCGGAGCGAAGCCCCGAGGCTCCAACTGTTCGATGCGCCTTTGTCCGCCGCGACCGGTCCCCATTCAGCGATATAAGACGCGAAATCGCGCCCGGAGCGGTTGAAGTTGTAACTCGCGCCAAGGCTCGGGAGATAACCGCCCAGTGAGCGATGATAAGATCCTTCCGCGATATATGTCGCCGCCTCGGCCTGCGCCAGGTCCAGGTTCCCCTGCCCCGCCAATGCGAGGCTCGTCGACAGGTCCCAGGGAAAGGGCGGCAATCCTTCCGGCGCCCCGTAGGCCTCCGGGATCGCCGAAAGCCATAGCATTCCCCCTACCATAAGAACCCGACCCAACATTCCGATCCGTCTATTCACAGACACATCTTCCTCCTTCCCTCAACGCAACCTACGCGACACAGGGCGTTCAAATTCAATAACCTCTAAACCCAATACGCATTGCGCGGTCCGGGAGTTGCCTCATTAGGCAGCGTTCAACGCCATTATGCAACAAGGCCGAGCCTGTTTCCAACAAGCTCGGCCCTGAAACTCAATTTGAATGCCGGAGTGGATGGCCGGTTGCCGTTAGGATCCTTCGAGCGAGAAATCGAAGGGAATCACGATTTGACACCGGACGGGAATATCGCGCTGCTTTGCCGGCCGGAAAAGCCATTTGAAGGCGGCTGAGATCGCAGCCTGCTCCAGCGTCTCGATAGATGTGGACTGCTCCACCGTGGCGGCCACAACACGTCCGTTCTCGTCAATCGTCACCCGAATCATCACCTTGCCTTCCGCCTCAGCCTGCCGGGCCAGATCGGGATATTCAGGCACCTCCTTATGAACCACCATGGGAGGAGTGTCGAAGGCAACGAAATCCTCCTGACTCACCGGCGCTGTCGGCACCATGGGAGGGGCGAAGGGATTGAATTCGGTCGGCGCGATCGTCTCTTCTTCAGATGCGTCTTCCGAAATTTCAGCTTCCTGAGGAAGTTGCGGTCTGGCGATTTCCTTCGGCGGCGGCGGAATGATAATTTCATCCGGCAGATCAACAATCGACATCCGCTTCTCACGCAGCTGGTACGGGTGAGGCACATAGGGTGGTGAGAATTTGAAAGCCAGGGCGTGAAAAACCAGAGCGATCAAGAGTGTCACCCTGAGGTACTTCTTGCTCTTCTGAACAAGACCGTTATGCGCCGAATTGACCCAGGTTGGTTTATTGAACATGGCAACCTCCCCTTACGACTCGGCTTTTTCAGGTTCGTGGGTAAAGGCCACATTGGTGGCCTGGGCGCGTTTGAGCTGCTGGATCACCTCATCCATAATCTTGTACGGAAGGCTTGCATCCATCTTGAGGCCGACGATGAGAGAGCGGTTCTCTCTCAAACGTTTGGCAATGATCGGTTCGATATAACTGACCTGAATAAGCTGATCATTGATGGAAATCTCACCCTGCGCATCCACCCAGATAAAAGTGACTTTCTCTCTCGGGATCCGCTCTCCCATATCTGCCCGCGGGAGGTGAACCGTCAAACCTTCCTCCATCTTGAAAATCGTCGTCGCCATGAAGAAAACCAGAAGGAGAAAGGCGATATCCGCCATGGAGGCGGTCGGAACGTTGCTTGGAACGCCCGCTGTTCGATTAAACTTCATCGTCTCCTCCGCTTCTTAACCGGCGAACATCTTGATGGAGAAAGCCTTTGCCTTGGCCCTCTTCACCTCATCAAGGATGTCGATCATCGTTTGATAGTGCGACTCGGAATGGCTTTCAATAGAAATGATAAGCTTATCATTTTCTTCTATGCGCTGCTTGATGATCTCCGCGATTTCAGAAACCGCAACTGGATTGCCATCCAGATAGATTCTATCCTCGGCGTCGGAATTGATGACAAGGACATTCTTGCGGTTCACCTTTGTCGCTGTCCCGCCGGCTGGGGGCAGGAGAATCGTCATACCCTTTTCAATGTCAAAAATCGTTGTTGCAATAAAAAAGATTAGGAGCAAAAAAGCGATGTCAGGAAGCGATGACGGAGTGATCTCTGCATCGACCTTAACCCCTGACTTGATTTTCATAACGGCTCATCTCCCCTCTCCCCGCCGGGACCCCGGACTCCCATGGGCGGGTTTTGGCGTTAGCCTTATTGTTGACCAACCCCCTCGGAGATAGCTTCAACCAATTCGACGGAACTTTCTTCCATCTCGAGCACGAACCGGTCGATGCGAGCGACAAAATAGTTATGCGCCGTCTGAACCGGAATAGCGATCAGCAGACCCGTTGCCGTCGTGATAAGGGCCTCGGAAATACCCTTGGCAACGACCTTCGCGCTGACCTGTTCGGCGGCGGCGATAGCCTCAAAAGCATTGATCATACCGGAAACCGTTCCCAAGAATCCGATCAAGGGCGCGACGTTGGCGACCGTCGCCAGCCAGATGAGCCCGCGCTGAAGAAACGCCATCTCGATCGTCCCGGCGTCTTCAATCGCCTTCTCAACGGCCGCCGGTCCCTTTGGCGCTTTAAGCAACCCGGCATGCAGAACGGCGGCGATGGGACCTCGGGTTCTTGTACAAGCTTCAATCGCCGCGGCGATACCCGAACCTTTCAGGTTCTGGAGGATTTTCTCCATGAGGTTCCGCGTATTTGTATGAGCTCTCTGCAGTGTGAATATCCGCTCGAGAATCACCGCGAGACCGATAATCGATGTCACCAGCAAAGGCCACATGAACATTCCGCCGGCGTCGAACAGCTCGAGAACGCCGCTGGTCGATTTTCGCTCCGCCGCATCGGCGGGAGCCGCCTCTTCGCCCGTGCCTTCTTCGGCATCGATCGCTTCATCCATCGACTCAGGAACCGCGCCCGCAGCTTCGTCGATCGCGGTTTCCCCTGTGACCTCACCCTCCGCCGGCGGCGGTGTCTGTGTATCCTGCGCCAATCCAGGAAGGGCCATACTGATACCCAGCACAAAAATGGCGAGAACTATCCCACGCAGCCACACCCCGTTCAAATACGGTTTCATGAAATCCTCTCCCTTTATCCCATCCCGTGGCCCCCGGTCCACGGCCATCGTGGCTTGCTGAACGGACTCTTTTTGGTCCGGCACGCCTCCCCTTCACAACAACGCCCCGCTTCGAAACCGGGGACGTCTCATGATAGAAAGGTCCACGCGCGTTAGCCCATAACCCTCACTGGCATCGTAGGGTGAAACTTCTTCAGGTGTCAACGCGAAATCTCCCCGGAGAAGCATGAACCTCCTCAAATCGGTTCCGGTCCTTTGGGGCCCAAGCGCTTCCTTTTACCGAACGGCTCTCAAGTGTCAAAAGACCGGACCCGATAATAAATAGAAGCGATCTCCAGCCTTTCATCAACGGCCTATGAATCAAGGAGTCCTGTGTGTCGATTCCATTGACCTTTGTCTTGATCTTGTTCCTCTTGACCGGAAACCCGGCAGTGGTTCGAGCCGACGCGAAGAGCGCCTCCGCCCCTATCCTCGAGTCGGGGGGCCCAACCGCAGCGGCCCTGGAGTGGGCGGGGGATCAGGCGGCCGAAGAAGGCCGGACAGATGAGGCGATCGCCTTCTGGCAGGCCTCCTATCAGAAGGATCCCTCTCGCTGGTCTCCGGCGCAGCATTTGGCGGCCGCCCAGATCATTCGGAGCCCGCTCGTCGGTCTGGCATGGGCGATTAGAGCGCTGGAAGCCGGTTGGGGTTCTTTCCGGCACCAGTATACGCTTGTGGTCAACATTCTCCTTCTTCTCGTGGAATCCCTTCTGCTGGCGACACTTATCATGGGGCTACTATGGATCGTCAGGATTGTCCCGTTGATCCATCATGGGCTCTTGGAGATGATGAAGCGTTTCCTTCCTGTCGCTTTCGCCAGTGTGGCCGCCGGTCTTGTGCTGGCCCTGCCCCTCATGGCGAATCTTGGATTTTGGGTCACGATTGCCATCCCGATCATTCTGGGGGCTTGGCTTTTCAGGCGCCCCTCTCCTCGGGGTTCTATCCTCTTGGGTGTTGGATCCTTCCTCTCGCCGGTCGTTCTCCTCCTGCTGGCGCGATTGACCGCACCGGCCGACCCGGTTCATCCGTTGACGTTGGTGGATCAGATCCAACGGGATGCCGGCTATCCCCGCTGGTCTCTCGTTCTCAACGAGAGTCTGAAAACACGTCCGGGAGATCCTCTTCTACGATTCGCCCGGTCGATCTCAGCTTGGGAAAGCGGGGATCTGAAGACGGCCGAAGCTGATCTCACCTTCCTCGAGGCTAGGGGAGGGATCGATCGGGCCAAGATCCTGGCGAACAGGGCGGGTGTCACCTTGTCAGGAGGCGATTCAGAGGGGGCGATTTCCCAGCTTTGGGCCGCCCGCCGTATCAAACAGGATCAGGCTGAGGTCGCCTACAACTTGGCGCTGGCCTATGTCAACACCTTCCAAATGGACAAGGCGGATAGGGAATTCCGTTTCGCCCAGGATTTGGATCCAGGGCGGATACAAGAGGCTGACCGGCAACGCCTCCTGCAGGGAGAGACCCAGCCGATGAGGGAACAACTTGGGAATGCCGAGCTTTGGGCGGCAGCCTTTAAGGTTTCCTGGCCCTTCCAGCGTTTCCCGATCCCGATGCCGTTGGCCTTGCTCTATCCCGCCGGTAATCCCTGGCTCCTTTGGCCGGCCCTCCTCTTCGCGGGCCTTGCCGTACTCCTGTTGGGGCGGCGTCTGAGAGGCTTGCGGCTTCGCTCCTGCTCGCGCTGCGGCCGGTCGATCTGCCGCCGCTGCGTCGTGCGTGTCGGATACCGAGGTCTCTGCGGTTCCTGCGCCGCCATGGTCCGTGCCCGCGGGCGCGGATGGGACCGGAAGCTGGCCTTGCGCCGGTACTATCCCGGGGGACCGATGGAGAGAGGGCGCTGGGCGCCGCTCACACCGATACTGGCGGGCTTCATCATTCCCGGGGGGCCCCAGGTCGTTCAGGAGCGGGAGTTGAGAGGATTCTTCTATATTGCGGCGGCCTCGCTTTCCGCCTTTCTCCTCATTCACGGCGGTCTCCCCTTTCCCGGTTTGGGAGGGGGTGATCTCGTTGTGTTCAAGAATAACGCCGTCGGTCTCTCTCCGTTTTGGCCGATACTCGGATACCTCATTCTGGGATTGAGTTCCGCTCGTGAGGCGGTTTTGAACCAGAAGCGTCAACGTGACGTGGCGGTTTGGATAGGAACTGAAGGAAAAAAAGTAGCCTAGGGAGAGTTTTACATGGGTTTAAGAGGGACATTATCGGATGTCGGACCGCTCGAGGCGATTCAGATGATCGCTCTTCAGAGCCGGACGGGATGTCTGACCATCCGGGCCGGTGGTGAGAAAACCTCGATTGATTTCGTCGGCGGCGCGATCCTCTCAATGCATTCGCCGAAATTGAGGGGGAAGTCACCTCTTGTGCAGCTCTTTAGGGAGCTCGAGGTTCTCGATAACGATCAGATCCATAAATGGCTGGACCTGAATGATCCATATCATACCGATCCTCTGGACATTCTGGATAATCTATCCTTCCTGCCTTCTGAAAAGCTCCGAGAGGTTTACCGCATCTATCTCGATGCCCAGCTGGGACGCCTTCTCCGCCAGCGCCGGGGACGCTTTCATTTCAGTGGGGCTCCCCGCGGCCGAAAGATCGAGGTCTTGAAGCCGATCAGCGCCGATGCCCTCCTGCTCGAGGGCCTGCGCCGGGGGGATGAGGTGGAAGACCTTCTCAACGGCCCGCTGCCGCCGGAAGCCGTTCCGGTTATTTTGGAATTGCACTCGGTGCCGATGTCCAAGGGAGAGGAAACGCTTGAACAGCGGATGACACGGATTGTAAGAACCCAATGTGATGGAAGATGGCCGTTGAGCGAACTCATGGAACGAAGCGCGCTTCCTGATTATGAAATTGTCACCGTTCTCGCGCGGGATGTTGAATCGGGCCGTTTGCGGCTCGTCGGTGATCCGGCGCGACCCTTCGCCGGTCCAGAGGCCGGGGAGGGTTGGATCCGCAGGTCTCTGGCCCCGGTGCTGACCGCCGCCGCGGTTCTGCTGGTCGTCATGGGTATCCGCCTCGCCCTCGACCGATTGCCGGCCCCCGCAATGGCCGGAGATATGCCGCTCTCCTCGCGTGGGGAGATTGAGACGATCTGGCGCCGGAACGAGACTTTGCGTCAGGGAAAACTTTTATTGTCGGGGCAATGGTCCACATTCCATCCGAACAGCCCGGCGGGCGCCCTCACTGATTCCCTGAAGGCGCCGTCGACGCCGACGCCCTCCTGAGAATCCAGCGGGCCGCCGCGGTCAAATTGTCGGCCGTGTGAACCAACGCCGCCTCGGGGCGCTTGGATTCCTCCACCCCATACCCCGTCCGCACCAACAGTCCCTGAACACCAGCCCGCTTCGCTGCGATCACGTCATCCAATCGGTCGCCGATCAGAAAAGAAGAGGGCAGATCCAAATCAAGCTCCGCCGCCGCTTGCTTTAACAATCCGGGTTCCGGTTTCCGGCAACCGCAGGTCCCTGTAAAGCGGGGATGATGATGGCAGACATAAATGCCCTCCAACGCCACCCCCTCTTCGCGCAATTTTTCTTTGAGCAACCGGTGCAGGGATTGCAACTCGGGCCGGGTGAGAAGCCCCCTGGCCAGAGCCGATTGATTTGTGACGACGACGAATGTAAAACCAGCTTCTTTAAGAGTTCTCAAGGCGGATCCCACATCATCATAGAGGCGCAATTGATGCGGGCTGGAGAGATAAGGGACAAGGTGGATCAGAACGCCGTCCCGGTCGAAAAAGACGGCCCGGCGCTTGGTTCGGGCTTCTGATTCGTGCAGCAAGGACTGCAGTTCCGTCCACACATCTTCGACGCTGATGCCGTCCCAGCATTCCAAGGCATGGGGGCATTTGGGAAGAAAGCACGGAGCGCAGGAAACCGGGTTCCTGACAATGCGGGATCGTCCGCGGGGACCGGTCCAGTTCGGGTCCGATGAGCCGAAAAGGGCGACCGTGGGGCAACCTACCGATTGAGCCAGGTGCATGGCTCCGGAATCATTGGCGACGGCGGCCCGGCATCTGCCGAGAACAGCCGCCGATTCGCGCAGGGCCAGCGCGCCGATCAGATCCATCACCCTCTCATCCCGCGCGTGAGAGTCCATCCACGGCCCCAGGAGTCCCTTTTCATCCGGGCCCCCCATCCAGAGAAGACCGAATCCCTCCCGCAGAAGACGATCCGCCAGCTCCTGGTAGCGCTCCAAAAACCATTTCTTTGTGGGTCCGTAACGGGCGCCGGGCGCCAAGGCGATGATCGGGCGATCTCCGAAGCGCTCCAGGCGGTTCTTCGCTCCCGCCTCTTCCTCCCCGCTCAGCCGGAGCCGCGGGAGATCCGGATGACCGGGCGCCCCCAGCGCGCGAACCAAATCCCAAAACTCATCCACCAGATGAATCCGTCCGCGCCGTTTGCGGCCGAAGAGGCGGTTGAGGAGCAGCGCCCGCCCCTCCCCGGTCCAGCCGACCCGGACACCGGCCCCGGACGCCTTGAGAAGCAGGGCCGAGGAGAGTGACGGGGACAATGTTAAAGCGACGTCGAATCGCTCGCGCCGGAGGTCCCACGCCGTGCTTCGATACCAGCCAAGGCTCTTGAGACCGCCCGGCCGGGGTGGCAGCTCGATCCGCCGGTGAAAGCCGGGGATCTCCGCCGTCAGGGCGAGGGGTTCCGGCCGGCCCAGAAGGGTTGTCTGCCATTCCCCGACGCCGGCCACCGATTCGAGGGATGGAAGCGCCATGATCGTATCACCGATCCAATTAGGAAGATGTACCAGCAGACGGATCACCGCTTCACCCACCCAACCCGCCAGGGAAGAGGGTTCGGATCAAGCGCTCAACCTCTTCAGGCCGCTCATCCGGTGAGGTTCTCTTGAGATAATCGGACAGAACTATTCGGGCCCTCTCCTTCTGTCCATCCATGAGGAGGGCGGCGGCCAGATCCAAGCGGGCCTGGTGATCCCAAGGCGCAACCCGGATGAGTTCCGCAAAAGTGCGGATCGCGCGTCTCCAAAGCCCCCCCTGAGCGAAATTCGCCCCTTGGAGTCTTAAGAGAGGAGGATCATCGGGCCAGCGGGATAATCCCCCTTCTATAATTTTGGCGGCCTCCGCGTGGTCTTGCTGCTTGAGATAGAGACGGCCCAAATTGAGATAGAGGGACCGGGTGGCGGCGCCGAGTTCCTGCGCCCGTTTCAAGACGGCCAGGGCTTCCTCGTTCGATCCGATCTCCGCCAAATGCCCCCCAAGACTCGTCAGAAAATCAGGTTGCAACCCCTGGTTTGACCCAGCTTGGAGTCGGGTCCTCCAACCGGCCCCGAGGGTATCTCCGGGCATGGGGATGATCGAGATCTTACCGTCCCGCCACCCCGGGCCTCCCCACTCCTCGATGGGCGTCATCTCCATCAGAGCCTGTGTGTAGAAGCCGAAGATGTCGGGAAACCGGTCCCGAGCGTCCCAAAGGGGTCCTACCGTTCGGGCGGACAGAACGAGATAATCGAAGGGCTGATACCAGCCCATCCAATGAGCGCCGCGATAGTAATCGGGACGCAAGTCGTGGTGGGGAATTCTCAGGACATGGGCCGGTCGATCGGCGGTTTTATCCTGCTTCCAACCCATCAAGGGGGCGGGGGCCATGGGATCGAGAACAATCCGGGCCCCCTGACCGACCTGATCCTCGAGCCAATCAAGCGCCGCCTGTTCGGCTGAGGGTAAACGCCACGAGGAAACCTCTTTCACAAGCCGGGGCGCCGGTGGGATGAGAAGCAGGGCCAAAGCCCCGATCAAAACCGGACGATGGGCGCTCCTCTGAAACCAACCCTGCAAACGAATCCAAACGATCATCCCTCCCTCGGCGGCAAGGATGGCGAGGTAGGGAATGAGGGGGACCACTGCAGCGCGGGTCATCCGCCCCCATGTCGCTCCCAATGGGATCAACAGGACGATGATGAGGGCGAGGAGCGCTCCCGGGTTCCGCGGCGACTTTAATCGGGCTGCCGATCCGATCAAGATCAGAAGGAGGGCGGCGGGACCAAAGCTGGTGCGGAGGAGCTTCCAAAGGGGGTCAAGCCTGACGAAGGATTCCGTCAGCGGCCCCATCCAGCCGAGAACCCGCAGGTTCCATAATGTTAAACTCCACCAGTCATTCCAGCCGAGAAGGATCTGCGGGTTCCAGAGACAGGCCAAGGGCAGCGAGACGACAAGCAGGGTGCCCCACTGCCGCCGCGCGTCACCGGTGGAGGCCGTCAATGAGGTTAAAAGAACCCCGGCGGCCACGGGAAGACCCCAGGGACTTGTTCCCAACATCATCCCAAGACCCATGGCCCGGCACCAAAGGGGAAGGGCCGACGTGGCGCAGCAAAGCAAGCCGAAGGCCAGAGCGATCGAACCAGAGGGCTCATAAAGATCGGCCAGCCATAGGGTGGAAAGGGCCAGCAGGATCCCGGCCAGCCAGCCGCTGCGTTCCCTTCTTGTGATCAGCCAGCCGGCGCCGAGGGCGGCCGCCAGGGTCAGGATCGCGAGGACGATCGACCAGAGCTCCTCCCTTTCCCGCACCATCTCGAGAATCGCCGGCCGCGGCGTTCCCTTGATCCAGTCGATTCCGACCCAGAAGCTCTGAACGGCGAGCAGAGGCATGGCGAGGGGATCTTCCACGGGATACGACTCACCGCTCGATTCCAGAATCTGTGTCCAGGCCTGAAGTGAATTGACCATCGCTTTGCTGCGGATGAGAGAAGGCCGGCCGTTAGGAAAGGACCATGCCGCAATCACAATAAGGACAGGGAAAAGCATCAAGAGGCGCCGGAGAAGGCGGCGCGACCCCGCCTCTCTAAAAACCGGACGGTCCCTGTCCGGTTTAGAAATCGGTTCCGAAGATAAGCTCTCCACGAGCCTTTCGCGTGCCGCGGACCAGATCCGTGGCTTGGGCCAGATCCCAGCGCAGGATCAGAAAGCCCAAATTCATCGAAGCGCCCAAACCATAGGAAGCCCGCAGATCTTCCAAATGCCGGCGTCCCTGATCGTCCGTGCCGAATGCCCTGAAATGTTCCGCCTCCGTCCAGGCGGCCCCGAGATCAAAGTAGAACGCTCCGCGGATTCCTCTGAACTCCAATTTCAGTGGCCATCCCAGCCGCAATTGATCAACGAGGGGAAAACGGAACTCAATATTTGTAAAAGCGATTCGGGTTCCCTCCAATTCGCCATAATCATATCCCCGCATGGTAAAGGGACCGCCGATCCGGAAAATTTGAGGATCCCCCCCATAGCTCGATGCCGCAACGAGCCGGAGGGCCAATGCGTACCTCTGGCGTACATTCAGGTATTCCCGGTGATCCATCAGCAGCGTTATATAACTGAGATCACCGACGGCCCCGTCCACCGAATACCGGTAACGCGACCCGCTGATCGGCCCGGTCGGACCGAAAAGCGTCGTATCTTTCACCAGAGCGAGGCCTGGTGAGAAATAGGTATACTTATCCTGCCTGTCCAATGAGTAATAATTCGACGCCTCGAAACTTTCCTGATAGACCATCTCATCGACATTCAAAGCCTGAAGACGCAATTCAAGACGCCGAAAACGGCTGAAGGGTCTCGACAGACTCAGTTCCACGCCCCGATAGATCTGGCTGATAAACTCATCGGACGATTGCGCGGCGAAAATGTAAAAGTCATTCCGGAACTGAAAGGCGCCCGCGCCCCAATGAATCCGATTCTTCATATTGTAATATTGGAGCAACAGGTTGGCGTCTTCGAGCGATCCGTAAATATCGGCTCCCACGACAATGTTGTGATCACCCAAAATATCGCTGAAGTAGAGCAGAGACTGGGCGCCCAATCCTACATTGGTGGCGAAAAAGCCATTGGCGCTGACATAGTCGACGCTGAAACGGGGTTTGTAGCCGCGGATCAAATGGGATGACGAATCAGGCAACTCCTTTGTTTCGGCGAAGACCTGCAAAATATCGATAGGCTCCTCAGGCACAGGGTCTTTGAAACGAAAAGCGCCTTCACCGCCGCGAAAACGATCATGCGGATGCTCTTGAAGTACAACTTCGAAGGTATCCACGCCGGCGATCAAGGGATCATCCACCGGCCACGGCGGCCCCATCCAATCCTTGGGATTGATCGGGGAAGCCGGCAGCATTGCCGCCGAATCGGGTTCATCCGCCAGCGGGGGGAGGTCGGTGAGATCCAGGATCTCCCCTCCGGGGGGCGAAGAATGAACAACAACGAAAGCGGGGCCCTTTTCCGGCACATCCCTCGCCGGGGCGCCCTCTTTGCGCCAGCGGTCGATCGGATCCTTTATGGCGTAAATATCCCAACCCCCGATGCTGAAAGAAGTGAAGAGCAATCGCCGGCCGTCCCGCGCAAGGGAGATGGGGGTTCCCCAGGGAACAATCCCCGTGACACCGGTCAGGATATCGGTGATGGGGCCGTCCTGGCCCGTCTCGATATCCCGGATGTTGATATTTGATATACCCGACCGGTCGGTGACATAGGCGATTCTCTTGCCATCCGGAAACCAGTAAGGGGAAATATTCTTTCCCTCCTGGCCGGACAGCACCTCGATCTCCTCGGTCTCGAGATAGAAAATCGCGATTTCCGGTTTTGAGAAAATGAGATTTCCCCAATCGGTATCGGGCCCCCGGTCGGTCACGAATGCGATCTTCTTCCCGTCCGGTGAGAATTGGGGCTCTCGAACCATGAAGCGGTCGTTTGTTAAAGCTCTTACATTCTTGCCGTCGGCGTCGACGATAAAGAGGTCGCTGCGCCCGCCCCGCAGACCGACGAAGGTGATCTGTTGGCCATCGGGAGACCAGGATGGGGCCTGCAATCCCTCGATATTGAAAAGATGGCGATGCAGAATCTTTTTCTTGCGCACATCCATGATATAGAGCGCGTCCCGGTCTCCCACTTTGGCGGAGAAGGCGAGACGGGTGTTATCAGGCGCCCAAGCGAAGGTGGCGTCCAAAAAACGGAGGGATTCAAATGCTTCCCGCCGTTCACCCTTGATCAATCGATGGATCACCTTGCCATCGATCGCTGAAGCAAGATAAAGATCGTTGTACAAAGAACGATCCGAGAGATAGACCATGAGGGACCCATCCGGAGACACGGCCGGCGACAGATTGATGGAACTGCCGTCCCAATCATGACGGGTCAGCTGTTTGGCAAAGGAAACCGCCTTTTCGTGCTCCGCTATTTGCGGGAGATAGGTGCGCCGGACGGATTCGGTCCAATTATCCGAGAGTTTCTCGAGATTCATCCCGAGCACCTCTTCGACGGCAAAAGAAAGGTTGCGCGTCCGGGTCATCGTCTTGAAAAGAAGACCGATCGTCTCATCGCCATAGGTCTGCCCGATGTAGGCCATGATCGCCTGGCCGTAACGATAGACCCGGATATCATAGACATAATTCAGATCCGGTATCGACGTCAGATACCCTTGAAGCGCTCCATCCCGCAGCCACATCCGGGTGTGGTCGTCGACATACCCGGTGGAAAGATACTCCGCCATCCCCTCCATCACCCACAAGGGGGGCGAGTAGGAGAAGGCGTTCCTTAAACGTCCTTCCTTGCTGCCCCATAAGATATCTATTTGAAAGGCATGCACCAGCTCATGGGTGAGAACCTGATCGAATTGGGCCAGCGATCCGGTGAAGGGCAGGGTGACGCGGCGCTTGAGAAACTCGGTCAACCCTCCGGTTCCCTCACCGATGAGGCCGCTTGAGACATTTGATTCCTGAAAATCGGTCTGGGACGCGTAAAGGATCAGTGGGATCTTATCTTCAACGTCATGATTCAGTATCCGGCTCAAGCGGGCATAGGCCCGTTCAGCCATCATGGCCGCATCGGCGGCCGACCCCTTCTCGCTTTCATAGTAATAAATATCAAAGTGATCGGTCTCGGTGACGGCCCATTTCAGGTTTCGATAATGGACTTTGTTCCGTCCGAAATACTGGGCTGAGGCTGTCTGAGGTAAGAGGGTGAGGGCAGAGCAGGCCAGGAGGGCCGTTCCCAGTAGAATCCTAAATCCTCGGATCTTCGGCAGCTTCTCCAGAAGAGGTCTCCTTATCAACATCGGTGGCTCCTCAGTTTTCCAATCCCTCATCCCCATTGTAGGCCCGACCCTCATGGCAGGGCAACCGATGGTACGAGACGATTTACCCTCTCATCTCATCTTTGGTTTCAGCCGGCCGTTTCAAGGTGGATTTTAGGTGAGGAAATAGAAAAGAACCGCGATACCCCCCGGAAGGATGAGATTATCCAAACCCCGGGTGCAGGGCGCTTCCAGAATCGCCGCCGCCACGGCCACGGGCAACAGGAGCAGCGCGGGAAGCCCTTCGCCCTCCTGCACGCGCCCGGCGACCATGAGCGCGGGCAGGGTCGCGATGATGAGAGCTAAACTCCCCTCCCAGCTTTTCTGCCCACCCCAAATAGGATAGCGATGGCGGCCCCACCGGCGGCCGACGATCGACGCCGCGGCATCGCCCCAGGCCATCGTCAAGAGACCGGCCACAGCCGCCCCCCTGTGAGCTGGGTTCCAAAAGATCCAGAGCAACAGGGTGAAGGTCAGGGGAAACCAGATCGTGCCGAGATTGGAGCGGTCTTCATCTTGAAGCGAGGGAAAGCGGCCACTGATATGAATGGCGATATTGGCGAGGACGAAGAGACCGGGGAGAAGAATGGCCGCGCCGACATGGTCGAAGAGATAGAGCGTGGGGACGCACCATGAGCCGATCCCGATATGAACGCTCTTCCGGGTCAGATCCCTCGAGGCTCCCATCCGGCGAAGGATCTCTGATAAGGCGACGATCGCGCTGATCGCGGCAAGGGAGATCACCACACCCCAAAGGTCCCGGCCGGTCAACACCTGCCTCCCCCCTGTTCACCGTCGCCTCTCTTCAACCAGAGGATGCCTCTCACCAGGATGAAGACGGCCAGCGCCAGCGCGCCGATGGGGACATAGATGACTTTAACAAGAGGCACGCCCAAATTTTCCATCAGCCCGTAAAACCGGATGACGAAGACAATGAGCGCCACCGTCAGCGCCAAATGTAAGAGTCCGATGAGAAAACGGGGGACCTTCGAGAACGCCGTTCCGGGTTCCCAATGCGGCGATGGATGGGGTTTGTCATCCGGCTTCATGATAAAAACCGGGCCGATCCCTCAGCCCACTCCCTAAAAATGTACGCCCGACAGGATTTGAACCTGTGACCTTCTGCTCCGGAGGCAGACGCTCTATCCAGCTGAGCTACGGGCGCGCTGAACGCTGGAGACAATCTGAACATCTTTGTCTCCGCGTCCCGATAAATTGAGGATTACCAGATCCTCCGGCTGCAAGCAAGGACCCAGTTGCCGCAAATAAGCCACCGCATGCGCCGATTCCAGGGCCGGAAGGATCCCTTCCGTGCGGGCCAGGAGGTCGAATCCCTCAAGGGCCTCCTCATCGGTCACCGAGACATAGGTGGCCCGGCCCATCGCCTCCAGGGCGACATGCTCCGGTCCCACGGCCGGATAATCGAGACCGGCGGAAACCGAATGGGTGGGACGGATCTGGCCGTCCTCATTCTGAAGGACATAGGTGAGTGTCCCGTGCAGAACCCCCTCGCGTCGCTCCGCGAAGCGGGCGGCGTGACGTCCCGTGTCGATGCCATCACCCCCGGCCTCGACGCCGATCATCTTCACACCCGGATCATGGATAAAGGGATGAAAGAGCCCGATCGCATTGGATCCGCCGCCGACACAGGCCACGAGATGGCTCGGCAGGCGGCCGGTCTGTTCGAGAACCTGATCCCGCGACTCCCGCCCGATGACCGTCTGAAAATCCCTCACGATCATTGGATAGGGATGCGGACCCAGAACGCTTCCGAGCACGTAGTGCGTTGTCGCGACATTCGTCACCCAATCGCGAAGGGCTTCGTTAATGGCGTCTTTTAATGTACAACTCCCGGTCTTGACCGGGTGGACCGCGGAGCCGAGCTGTCTCATACGGAAAACATTGAGCTCCTGCCGTTCCATATCTTCCACACCCATATAGATTTCGCACTGCAGCCCAAGCAGGGCCGCGGCGGTCGCCGTGGCCACCCCATGCTGCCCCGCCCCCGTTTCGGCGATGATGCGCGCCTTGCCCATCCGCTGCGCCAGCAGCGTCTGGCCGAGGGAGTTGTTGATCTTGTGCGCGCCGGTGTGATTGAGATCCTCCCGTTTCAGAAAGATGCGGGCCGAGGTGATCTCCCCGGCGAGGCGGCGGGCCTCAAAGAGGGGGGTCGGCCGCCCGATGTAGTGCCGGCTCAGTTCCTGAAGCTTCTCCTGGAAGGCAGGATCGGCCATCGCCTCGTTAAATGAATGTTCAAGTTCATCCAAAGCCGCTATGAGCGTTTCGGGAACAAACCGTCCGCCGTAGGAGCCGAAATAACCGGCCGGACGGCCGCCGTCATTCTTTGCCACCCTGAAGTCTCCTTTTGGGCTCCGCCTTAAACTTCGTTGCTTGACGCCGCCGGGTCACTTCCCCGAGGGCCGGCCCCCCAGCTCATTGAAAGCGTGGCGGGCCTTCTCAATATAGGCGCGGACGGCGTCGAGATCCTTGCGCCCCTGTCCTCTTTCCAAACGGCTCGACGCATCGACACCCTGAGGTTGAACGGCATGGATCGCGGGACCCACATTATCGGGCCCGAGCCCGCCGCTCAAAATGATCCGGCGCTGACGGCTCCAGCCCTCAATCCATTCCCAAGGAAAGGGACGGCCGGTCCCCCCCGCCCGGTCCGGATCATAGGTATCCAGCAACAGCGCCCAGGCTCCGCTCTCTTCATCGGGTGGGGCGGGGCGCTTCCCGCCGATGCGCAGACAGGGCATCACCGGAAGCCCATATTGATAAACCTCCGGCGGCAGCGGCGCGCCGTGGCATTGTATCAAGTCGAGCTTCAGCTCTTCCAGGACGCTGGGAATCATATTCCGGTCTTCCGGGAGAAAGACTCCAACCCAGGCGGCCCGGGGAAATTCCGACCGCAGGGAGGCGACCCACTCCTTGATCTCTCTCGCAACCACGCGGCGGGGGCTATCGGAGAAGATCAGCCCGGCAAGATCGGCGCCCGCCGCGAGGGCGGCGCGCGCATCGGCCGGATGGGTCAGGCCGCAGACCTTAATGAGGCCGTCCCGATCCAGACCCTTTTCCGATCGCACCGGCATCAGACCCGCTCTTCTTCCCCGGTGGGATCCAAACCTCTGAGAAGCCGCAGGGCGGCGGAGGGATTCTCGGATCGCATCAGGAACTCGCCGATGAGGATGCCGTCGGCGCCCAATCCTTCGAGCCGCAGAACCGTCTCGCGATCCCGTATCCCGCTCTCGCTGATACGCACGACCGATTCCGGAAGTTTTGGAATGATCGAGAGGGATGTGTCGACCGAGACAGCCATATCGCGAAGATTGCGATTGTTCACCCCGATCATTTCGGGATCTGCTCGCACGGCCGCATCCAGCTCCGTGAGATCATGTATCTCAACTAATCGCTCTAATTGCAGATCGTTTGCTGTTTGTGAAAGATCCCTCAATTGAAAAGGATCAAGCGCCGCCACGATCAGCAGGATCGCATCGGCGCCGATCGATCGGGCTTCCACAATCTGATACTCGTCAATGATAAAGTCTTTCCGCAACAGGGGGATTTCGGTGAGGCCGCGAACCTGTATGAGATCCTCGTCGGACCCTCCAAAAAACGCCGGTTCGGTCAATATGCTGAATCCCGACGCCCCGGCCTGCGCGAGCTTTTCGACCTCTTGCTTGATATCCAGATCGGGACGGATCGGACCGGCCGAGGGGGACGCTTTTTTTAATTCACAAATCCAGCGGATGGGTTCCGCGGCGCCGCGGGAGAGCGCCTTCGCCAGGGACCGGCGATCTGCATCAAAGAGCGGATGCTCTTCCAGCGCCCGCATGGGCACGCTTTTCTTTTTATGGCGAACATCCATGGCGCGGCGCCGGCAGATCGCCTCGAGATGTGTCACACGATGATCCTCTTACCCCTGAAATCCGCGTGAGAATTCCTTCAGATGATTCAGTTTCTTCAGTGCTTCGCTGGAATCGAGACTCTCCCGGGCCTGCTCGATCCCTTCGGTCATGCGCGCGGCATGTCCGATAGTGACCAGGGCGGCGGCCGCATTGAGAACCACCGTTTCCCGGGCGCCGCCGGTGACCTTGCCTTCGAGGAGCGCTTGCAGCCAGGCGGCATTTTCGGTGGGCGTTCCGCCGGACAGCTCCGCCATGGAGACGCGCGGCATCCCGATCTGGGAGGCGTCCAGCGAGCGGAGTCGCGGTTCTTTCCAGCCGCGGCGGACTTCATAGAGCAGATTGGGCCCGGAGAGGGAAAGTTCATCCAATCCGCCGTGCCCGTGAAAGACGATGGCCCGTTCCGTACCGAGATGCTGAAGGACACGGGCCAGCGGCAGGGCAAGCTCCGGGGAATAAACACCGAGGACTTGGTACCCGGCCCCCGCGGGATTTGTTAATGGCCCGAGAATGTTAAATATGGTGCGTACGCCGAGTTCCCGGCGCGGGCCGATCGCGTGGCGCATGGCGGTATGCAACTTCGGCGCGAAGAGAAAACTGATCCCCACCTCGTCAAGACAATGCCCCAGCGCCTCGCTGCTCAGATTGAGATTCACACCCAGAGCCTCGAGAACATCGGCGCTGCCCGACCGGCTGGATACAGAGCGATTCCCGTGTTTCGCCACGGCGACGCCGGCGCCGGCGGCGACCAAAGCCGCGGCGGTTGAAATGTTCACTGTGCCGCGGCCGTCGCCGCCCGTGCCGCACGTATCCAGCAATGGTTTGCGATCCGTTGTTACCTTCTGGACACAGTCCCGCATGGCGAGCGCGGCTCCGGCGATCTCTTGCGGCGTTTCACCCTTCATCCGCAGAGCCACAAGCAAAGCCCCGATCTGCCCCGGTGTGGCGGCGCCGCCCATCACGGCCGACATCGCGCTCCGCGCCTCATCTCGCGATAGATCTTCTCCCTCGATAAGGCGGGCGATCAGTTCCTTGAGACTCATCGGTAGGCTTTCCCCTAAACGCCGGGGCCGCCGCAGAGCGTGAGGAAATTTTGAAGCAGTGGACGCCCCAGGGGCGACAGGATCGATTCGGGATGGAATTGAACACCCCACAGTTCCCATTCCCGGTGCCGGATCCCCATAATTTCCCCTTCTGCGGTCCAGGCGCAGATTTCAAAGATCTCGGGAAGCGTCTCTCTTTCGAGGATCAGGGAATGATAACGTGTCGCTTGAAGCGGATTTTCGAGCCCCGAAAAAAGACCGCGGGCATTGTGGATGATCATGGAGGTTTTTCCGTGCATGAGGCGCGCGGCGCGCACGACTTTGGCGCCGTAAACATATCCCAAACATTGATGTCCCAGACAAACCCCTAAAATCGGTATCTCAGGCCCCAGGACCCGGATGATTTCATTTGAGCTTTCCGTTTTCTCCGGGCTCTTGGGGCCGGGCGAAATCACAATCCCCACCGGATTCAGCCGGCGCAGCTCCGCCGCCGTGATGGCGTCATTCCGCCAAACAACCGGTTCAGCGCCCAGATCACCGAGAAGCTGTACAATGTTATATGTAAAAGAATCGTAATTATCGATCACGGCGATCACGACGATGATCCTCCCGGGCTATCTTTAGAGGTTTGAATTCGCGGCAGGCCGAGCGGCGCCGGTTCAAAGTCCCGAAGACCTTTATGACTCAATTCGAGGGCGCGGACCAGGGCGCTCCCCTTTCGCAAGGTTTCATGATATTCGAACTCGGGATCGGAATCGGCGACGATGCCCGCCCCGACACCGACATAGGCGGTTCCACGCGCCGCCGCCATGGTCCGTATGGCGATCGCCATATCCATATTGCCGCGGTAATCAAGATAGCCGACAGCCCCGGCATAGATCCCCCGGCGCATCGGCTCCATCTCTTCGATGATCTCCATCGCCCTGATTTTCGGGGCGCCGGTCACCGTGCCGGCGGGGAAGGTCGCCCGCAGAACATCCATGGGACGGGTATTCGGCCGCAATTTTCCCCGGACATTTGAGACAAGGTGCATCACATGGGAATAGCGTTCGACCGACATGAGTTCATCGGTCTCCACCGTCCCATAACGGCAGATGCGGCCCAAATCATTCCGGGCGAGATCGACCAGCATGACATGCTCGGCCTTCTCTTTCTCATTGGCCAGTAGTTCCTCTTCCAATATCCGGTCGGAGACTTCATCCAGGCCCCGGGCGCGCGTTCCGGCAATCGGACGGGATTGAACAATATCATCCTCACGGCGAACGAGGACTTCCGGGGAGGATCCCACGATCTCCAACTCCCCCACCCGCAGGTAATACATATAAGGACTCGGGTTCACCACCCGCAGGGCCCTGTAGACGTCAAAGGCGGGAACCTCGAGACGGGTTTCCAGCCGGTGGGAAAGAACAACCTGTATCACATCACCGCCGCGGATCCAGGAGCGGATCTTCTCAACGCCCTGTTGATAAACCCCGGGCGACATCCCGCTGATGACGCCGGGAACCGGCTTGCCGGAGACCGGCGACTCGGGCGGCGGGGGTTGTGACAACTGCCTGAGAATCTCCTCGGTTTCCTCAAGAGCTTTGTCATAGGCGGCCCCCGGGTTCGCCTCGGGACGGGCGTTATGTACAATCTGAACCGTTTGTGTCAGGCGGTCAAAAACGAGAACCGATTCAAAAAAGACAAAACCGAGATCGGGAAATTTCAAATCGTCCACCGCCAGCACCGGGAGTTTCTCCATCTGACGGATCATGTCATAGCCGATGAATCCAACGGCGCCTCCGGCCATCCGCGGCAGACCGGGCAGCGGGGCGGCGCCATGGCGCTCAACTAGTTGTTGGAGGAGCTCCAGCGGATCGCCCTCGGACGGGACCGGTCCATGCGTCGAGCCCTCAGCCTGAAGCTTGCGGCCCCAGGCTCTGAGCGTGAGGCTCGGCCGCAGTCCCAGCACAGAATAACGTCCCCACTTCTCCCCCCCCTCCAGGCTTTCGAGGAGGGCGGCGGTTCCATCAGGCGCCAGTTTTCTGAAGGCGGACACGGGTGTCTCCTGATCGGCCACAACTTCGCGAACGACGGGAACCACAGGATGCCGGCGGGCCAGATTATGAAACTCGGATCGCGAAGGCCTGATCATGAACCCTCCTCCCTTGCACATTCCAACAACTCCCGGGCATGCTCCCGGGCCTTACGGCTGCCACCGGCTCCTGCCAGCATTCTGGCGATCTCCTCGACCCGCTGCTCGCCGTTGAGATCGTTCACGCCGGCCACCGTTCTTCCCCCCTGCGTCACTTTTCCCACATGAAAATGGCGGTCCGCCCGGCTGGCCAATGATGCTAGATGGGTCACCAGGAGAACCTGCCGGTGCGCCGAGAGATCCCGAAGCTTGCCCGCCACCTTCCGCGCCGTCTCCCCGCCGATTCCCATATCAACCTCATCAAAAATTGAGATATTCGGCGGTATTTGATCCATCTGAAGCGATAGAAGCGCCAGATGCAGCCGGGATAACTCTCCATGGCTGACGACCTGCTGAAAGGGGCGCCACCCCTCCCCAGGATTCGTTTCCACCTCACCGATCACCCGGTCCAACCCTATCGGCGATCCCATAACCGATTCCATCGCCGATTCGATACCGTCCGGGATCCCGGTCGCCGCCGGTCCTTTCCATTGGATCTCAAGGCGAAAACCGGAGGGATTCCAACCTACATCACCCAAGTGGGGCGAGAGCGCCTTTTCCATGGCCTCGGCCGCCTTGAGGCGCTGCGCATGAAGCTTCTTCGCCGCCTTGATGTACCGTGAAGCTTCCCACTCCTCTTTCGCTTGGAGGAGAGCGATCTGCTCACGGCCGGTGGCCAGCAGGTCGAGGTCCTCCATCATAGCATCCTTCTTCTCTAGGATCTCCGCCCAACTCATCTTGTACTTTTTCTCGAGCCGCTCCACCAGGTCGAGCTGTTCCTGCCGGGCGTCGAGATCCGTCTCGTCGAGCGGGCCTTCGAACTCCTTTGCAAGATTCCTGATCTTGCGGCTGACAGAGCGGGCGGCGTCCCGCAGACTTTTCAGCGCATCATTGATTTCATTCAGGAAGGGCTCGCCGGCGGAATGGGTCCGGCTCGAAAGAGCCTGATTGAGGTTTTCCAAGATATCCAACACCGAGCCGTCCCCGCCTTCGAGACTCTGATCGATGAGGTTTAACAATTCGCCCCGGCTCCTTTCGTTTCGCGCTATCTCAAGCCGGCGGCCCAGGCTTTCCCGCTCATCGACTTTCAATCCCGCCGCATGAATTTCATCGACCCGGAAACGGTACCAATCCTCCTGCCGGGCGATCTCTTCAAGCCGGCTCTCGAGTCGGCCCCGCTCCGTCCTCAAGGCGGCCCAGGCCCCGGCGGCATCGGCCACCTTTTCAAGGAGTTTGTGCAACCGGCCGAAGAGGTCGAGGCGCTGCCGGAGCGCCTCATCCTTTAACAATCTCTGATGCTCCCAAGGACCGTGAATTTCGGCCAGACACTCCCCCAACCGCGACAGCTGCCCCACCAGAAGAGAGCGGTTGTTGACCGTGCAACGGCTCCCCCCATCCCTGTGGATTTCCCGATGAATGATCAGTTGATCCTTCTCCTCCGGAAAGCCCCACTCTGTCAGAAGATTCAGAATCGCGGGGTCCTTTTCGATACGAAAAGAGCCTTCGACCCGCAGCCGCTCACATCCCTTCCGGATCAGGTTCTGCGAGCCGCGGCCTCCCAGCAGAAGCGCCACCGCCTCCAGCAGAATTGACTTTCCGGTTCCCGTTTCGCCGGTCAGGATATTGAGACCCGGCGAAAGGGTCAGCCGGGCTTCCGGGAGAATGACGAGATTCTCGATCACCAATTCTTCAAGCCAGGGCGCGGGTCGCCGCCGGCGAACGGCGGCGCTTGTTTCGTCGGCTTTTGGAGACACTAGCCTCCCCACTTTAATTTAGCCCTCAGCACCTCGTAGAAGGGGCGGCGGCGCAATTGCAAAAAGTAAATCGGCTGCTCGGCGCGACGGATTTGCAGCCGGTCTTGTGGGGACAACTCTATCACGAGTTGCCCGTCAACCGCCAGTTCGACTCTGGCTTCCGGAGGATCGAAGGCCACCTCGATTGTTTGACTGGCAGGGAAAATAAGGGGCCGGATGGCCAAGGTATGCGGACAGATCGGCGTCGCGATCAAGCACTGCAGCGTCGGCTCGACAATCGGACCTCCCGCTGAGAGCGAGTAGGCGGTGGAACCTGTCGGCGTCGAAATGATCAACCCATCGGCCTTGAAACTGCTGAGCACCGCTCCGGCGATTTTTGTATTGAGTTGAAGGGCGCGGAAATTGGCTTCCCGGACAACGGCGTCATTCAAGGCGTACAGCACGGTCCGATTCCGGCCCTTGCCCGACTTGAGGGTGATCTTCAGCATCATCCGGCGCTCCAGATGGCATTTCCCCTCGAGTACGGCATCCAGGGCCTCGTACATCGACCCGTCGGAGACATCGGTCAGAAAACCAAGATCGCCGAAATTGACGCCCAGCAGCGGCACTTTACGCGGATAGACGAGACGGGCCGCCGAGAGAAGGGTTCCATCACCACCCAGGACAACCATGAAATCAATATGAGCGGGCAGGTCGGCCGGGGGTACGGCATGGGTCGCGGTAGGATAAGATGAGAGCAACCGGTCACTGATATAGGTTTCATGCCCGCGCTTATGGATAAAACGGATGACCGATTCCATAACGCGCCGGCAATCATCCTTGGAGAGGTTGGGATAGATCCCGACACGTTGTGGTTTGTTGTTCTTTGTCTTTTTCAAAAGATCCCCCGCTCCATACGAACCGTCCAACCCGGCACACGGCGGGCGGCCTTGAGGACCAATCCCCTATAGACCTCACCCCAGGATCCCAGATCCGAGGTCTGATTGACAGCCATGCGCATCATTCTCCGCAGATGCTCATAGGTCTTTTCCTGTCCGAGGATCCGCGGATAGGTCGCCTTTTGATGTTTCAGATCGGTTCCCCTCGGACGGCCGAGGGTCGCGAAATCACCCTCCAGATTGAGGAGATCATCCGCCACCTGGAAGGCCAAACCGAACGATTCACCAAAGGCAGAGACGGTGTGGATTTGGGCCGGTGTCGCCTTCGCCAGCAAGGCGCCCAATTGTAGACATCCGACAAACAGGGCGGCGGTTTTCCGTGCATGTATCGTCGCCAAAACGCGCGGAGAGATCTCTTTCCCCTCCGATTCGAGATCGAGGGTTTGGCCGCCGATGACACCGGTCGTTCCGATCGCCGCGGCCACCGCTTCCACAATCGGGCCGCCAAGGGAAGCCGCTCCAATAGAACCAAGGGTTTGAAAAGCTTGAACCAGGAGGGCATCGCCGGCAAGGACCGCCTTCGCTTCACCAAAGGCGCGATGGCAGCTCGGCCGGCCTCGCCGGAAATCATCATCATCCATACAGGGGAGATCATCGTGCACCAGGCTGAAGGCATGGATCAGCTCGACCGTCCCCGCCGCCTGGTAGATCTTTGGATGGCGGCCCCCAAACGTCCGATGGGCCATGAGGACCATGAGCGGGCGCAGCCGCTTCCCACCGGGGAAAATCATATAGTGCATGGCCCGGTGAATATCCTGCGGGGCGGTTGTCTGTCGGGGCAGAATCGACCGGAGGGCCGTCTCGATTTTGGGCTTCTCTCGCAATAGAACCCGGTCAAAGGCCTTAATGGCCCTGCCAGCGGGATCCGCGACCCCCTTTTTAGAACGTTCCATCATCCTCAGCCGGCTCCTTTGATGCCTGTCTCCGACCCGCACGGGCTGGTTCTTTAATTGTCCTCCAGAGGAGCGGATGCCGTCTCCCATCCCTCATCCGTTTTCACCAGCTCTTCAATACGGGATTGGGCCTCTCCAAGCCGCGCCATCGAATGCCGGACCAGCTGCCGGCCTTCTTCATAGAGACGGATGGAATCTTCCAGGCCTTGCTCCCCTTCCTCAAGCTCTTTCACAATCTGTTCCAATCGAGACAGGGATTCCTCGAAGCTGAGTTTGTCGAGCTTCAGGTCCCCGGATGCCTCACTCTTCTTTTTAACCATCGGCTTCTCTCCTTTGACTCCTTCGGACCCGCGGCTTTGAGCCTTCCTTCACCATACTCACCCCGGTCTTATCCGTTCCCTCCGACCGCGCCCTCAGCCGGCCGGCGGCAAGGATGAGGGACAACGCCATCCCCTCCGGCGCATCGCTAGGGTCCCGGACAATCCGGCCCTCCGGATTTAAAGTGATGCTGAAACCTCGCCTCAGAACCTCTACGGGTCCAAGAGCTTCCATCTGCCGGTCCAGCATCTCGAGACGCTGCCTCGCTCTTTCCACCCTCCCGGCCGTCTGCTCCCTCAGCCGGCGGCCTTGTTCCGCCAACCGCTGGCGGCAAAGGCTCAGGAGCCGGATCGGCCGGGCGCTGTTAAGCCTTCGATCCATTTGATGAAGTCCTTCCGCCCGGCGGGAGAGCCTCGTCTTCAATCCCCGTGTCATTCTGAGGAATATCTCATCCAATCGCTGGCGGGTCTGATCCATTAAATCGAGGGGACGGCCCAGGGCGCGGCTGCGGGCCAGAGCCAAAACAGCCTTCTTGCGCATGGAGATCCCCGAGAGGAGGGCTCGATCAAGCCGGATGCGCGCATCGACGACCCACTCCCGCACCTCTTCCGCGACGGGAACAGCATGTTCTGCGGCGGCGGAAGGGGTCGGCGCGCGGTGATCGGCGACAAAATCAGAGATCGTCACATCGATCTCGTGCCCCACACCGGAGATAATAGGCGTATGGCAGCGGAAAATCGCACGGGCCACCACCTCCTCATTGAAAGCCCAGAGATCCTCCAGCGAACCCCCGCCCCGCCCTACAATGATCAGATCGGCTCCACCCCATTCATCCAAGGCTTCGATCGCCCCGGCGATCTTTTCCGCCGCACCTTCGCCTTGCACCGGGGCCGGACGGAGAACAAGGCGGATGGGGGGCCAGCGCCGGCGCAGGACCCGTATCATATCCTGGATCGCCGCACCGGTGGCCGAGGTGACCAGGCCGATTGTTTCGGGATAGACCGGCAGCGGTACCTTTCGATCGGAATCAAAAAGCCCTTCAGCCTGTAGCCGGTCCCGCATCTGGATGAAGGCCAGAGCCAGGTCCCCAAGCCCGGCCGGTTGAAGGGATTCCACCCGAAGTTGGAACTCACCCCGCGGCTCATAGACATTCAAGACGCCCGCAGCCACCACCTTCATGCCATCTTCCGGCGCGAAGGTCAGACCGACGCTGAAGCCGCGGAAAAGGACGCATCGAAGCTGGCTCCTGGCATCTTTAAGTGTGAAATAG
Source organism: Candidatus Eisenbacteria bacterium (assembly GCA_018831195.1). NCBI lineage: Bacteria > Candidatus Eiseniibacteriota > Candidatus Eiseniibacteriota bacterium. The sequence continues at coordinate 130,631 of JAHJDP010000028.1, forward strand.
AAATGTCCGGAAACAGGACGGCGAAGATTGGAAATCTCTCCCTCAACCATGAGGGGCGGAATCCCCTCTTCGAGGGCTCTCCGCACCATTCCGGTGACATCACTCACCGAGTAGACACGCCGTCCCGCGGGATCAGCTGATGGGAGCCGCGTCATTCATCAATCCTCAGATACTCCCCAACAGCCCAAGGAGCTATCGCCCCAGGCCAGCCTCGGCGCCGTTGCGCCGCCCACAGAGTATTGGCGAGGAGAAAGGCGATCGTCATCGGTCCGACGCCTCCGGGAACGGGAGAGAACGCCGACACAACCGCCTTGGCGCCGGCCGGATCGACATCCCCGACGAGCCGCGCTTTCCCCCCGGCCGGATCCTCTATCCGGTGCATCCCGACATCGATGACGACCGCCCCGGGTTTGATCATGTCGCCGGTCACGAATTGAGGGCGGCCGGCGGCGGCGATGAGGATGTCGGCCTCACGGGTCACAGCGGGGAGATCGATGGTCCGGCTGTGGGCGAGGGTGACAGTGGCATCCGTCCCCTTTTGACTCAGAAGCTGGGCCAGGGGCCGGCCGACAATCGCGCTGCGGCCGACGATGACGACCCGCCGGCCGGCGATGGGAATGTTATAATCTTCAAGCAGAGCGAGGATACCGAGGGGTGTGCAGGGGATAAGGTTGGGCCGTCCCAGCGCCAAATGCCCGGCATTCAAGGGATGCAGTCCGTCGGCATCCTTTTCGGGGAGAATGGACTCTTGCAGGGTGGTCGCATCGAGCTGCGGCGGAAGGGGTAATTGTACAAGAATACCGTCAACTGACGTATCCTTATTGAGACGCTCCAACAGATCGAGAAGATCCTTTTGTTCAACATCCTCCGATTTGACATAGACCAACGATCGCAATCCCACCTCGGCACAGGCCTTTTCTTTTCCCCTTACATATACTTTGGATGCTTCATCTTCACCGACTCGAATCAAGGCAAGACAGGGAGCCGGGGACCCCTTCGGTCTCTTCAGAATCTCGCGAGTGATCCGATCGCGGATCTTTTGGGATGTTTTTCTGCCGCTCAGGCGCATCGGCCCGGCGATGGGCGCGGGGTTTTGTTCCATTCCCTGTTCGCTGCTCACATCTCCTCCTGTACCAAGCGAATCGATTGCGCCCGCCCGGTTGCTGAATCGATATCTATCAGAGCCGCGCAGAGACGGATTTGATCGGTGGCGCATTGATACTTTACCGGAAGGCGTTGAACCATTCGTCGAAGCGCCAGTTCTTTTCGAACACCGATCACACCGTCGTAGGGACCCGTCATTCCAACATCCGTTAGATACGCTGTGCCTCCCTTTAAGAGGGCGGCATCAGCGGTGGGAACATGTGTATGCGTTCCGATCACCGCCGAAACACGGCCGTCCAAATAATGTCCCATCGCTTGCTTTTCTGAGGTCGCTTCGGCATGAAAATCAACGAGAACAGCGCGGGATTGTTCCGGATCGGCGGACAGCAGAGAGATTGCCGTCTGGAAGGGACAGTCCATCATTGGCATAAAAACGCGGCCGAGAAGATTGATGACCGTTAGATTCTCACCCGCAGTGGTCCGAAAGACGCCGGCGCCGCGGCCGGGAGCCCCCTTCGGGATATTTGCGGGACGGAGAATCCGGGGGTCCTCGATGATGTCAAAGATCTCTTTATTATCCCAAACATGATTGCCGCCTGTCAGAAGATCGACGCCGGCGTCAAAGACTTCTCCTACGGTCCGTGCGGTCATCCCGGCTCCGCCGGCGATATTCTCCCCATTGGCAATGCAGAATTCCACATCCCACTCTTGGCGAAGCCTCGGGAGAAGCTGTTTAACAATCCGTCGACCGGGCTTGCCGATAATATCCCCGATAAAGAATATTCTCATCGCAGTGTGACGGCTTTCATTCTTTGCCATGCAAAAAAGGTCAAAAAAGGAATCCCCACCGCAGAAGCCGTGGGGTTTCGAGCTTTTGAACCTGTATTTTACAGGTGGACGCCTCCCGCCGCAGGTCTGGCGCCTTCCCCGGAAGGAAAGTCCCCATTACCACGACGCTCCGGCACCCTTACTGAAACTGTTGGCTCAAAATGCCCCTCACCTTCACGAACCCGGCAGGGATTCCAATACATCACAGAACGGGATGAATCCGATGCCGGTCCCCCTTCACGGCTTTCAATGTTCCACCAGATCAGAGGACAGGATCGGTGTTTCCAAATCGACGGCCAACAGCGTGTCGTCGAGCCGATCGGTCAACTCCCCGATCCTCTCTTTGAGAGTCTCGAGCAGTTGTGTGGAGTTCTCCCGTTCCCTCAAAAGTTTCTGAGCGATATTCATCGCCGTCAGCACCGCAAGGCGCTTTGGTTCAGTGATCGGACTGGCTCCCAGCAACTCCTTCATCATCTCTTCTACAAATCGGGCCAGTTTTTGGATTTCTTCCGCGTCACTGTCTCCCTGGATGCGGTACTCCTCACCAAGGATCTTAACTTTTGTTGTCGGGTCACCCGGCATGAGCCGCTCCAGTCCGGATGTTGAAAACCTGGTTTTTGGAGGGGTTGGATCGCCCGCTCCGCATTCATTCCCCTATTTCAACTTAAAGTTGACCGGCGAGGGAGTCAACCTTGTGAATGAGTCCCTTGACCGTTTTCAGGATCGTTTCCCTCTCGATCAACCATCTTTTCTCTTCCGCATCCAACCCGGATAAGCGGCGGATTTCTTCTTCCACACCTTCCGGGGTCTCTCTGCCCACGGCCTTTTGTATACGATTCAGGGCCGTTTCCAAATCCACAACCCGCGCATGTTCCTCAAGCGCAAGGGCCTGCAACTTGTCGATACGGTCGCTTAATTTATTCAAGGCCTCCGGAATCGAATCCCCCAGCACCAGGCTCTGATCCAATTCAGCCGGGATCGCCGGCGCCTCCATTTCCACCTCATGGGTGGGCTCGGTCATGATGTCACTCCTTAAGTTGAGCTATGGGCTTCAGCCGCTTCTCGAGCGGTCGTCACCAAATCCCCGAAGGCCTTGTCATCGGTGAGAGCCAAATCGGCGAGAAGACGACGGTCTAGGTCAATACCCGCAAGTTTCAAGCCAGAAATGAACCGGCTGTAGCTCATTCCATGCTGCCGTGAGGCGGCATTGATGCGCTGGATCCACAGGCGTCGAAAATCTCGACGACGTTGGCGCCGGTCCCGATAGGCATAGGCAAGCGCCCGAAGAAGATTATCCTTCGCGATGCGATAAAGTTTACGCCGACCGCTAAAAGCCCCTCTGTTGGCTTTGAGTACTTTGTTGCGGCGCGCGCGCCCGGGAACAACTGTTTTTGTACGTGGCATTTTATATGCCTCCTTCCTACCCTCTTAACACCCCCGTATGGGGTGGGGCAGTCGACATGAGAGCAAGTGTTAAAGACCGGGGCCTATCAATATCCGGATGTGCCTCGCGTTACTCTTATCCACGATAGACGAATGACGCAGGCGCCTCTTTGCCTTGCGCGTCTTGCAAGTCATCAGGTGCGAACTCTTAGCACAATGTCTCACAATTTTTCCGGAACCGGTCACTTTGAACCGCTTGGCCGCTCCCCGTCTGGTCTTCATTTTCGGCATTTCTTCATCCCCCTGCGGACGCGGTGTCTCCCGGCTTGCGCCCAACCCGCGGCGTAAGCACGATGATCATCGTCCGGCCTTCCATCTTTGGTCCAACTTCAACAACGGCCAGATCATCCATCTCTTCCTTTACCCGAGTCAGGAGGATCGTTCCCGATTCCGTACGGGTGATCTCCCGTCCACGAAACCGGATTGTGATCTTGACCTTATCCCGGTTTTCGAGAAAACGACGGACATGCTTCATCTTGAATTCGTAGTCGTGCTTCTCGATCTTCGGTCGCAGTTTGATCTCTTTGATCGTACTGTGATGCTGCTTGCGCCGGGCCTGTCGTTCCTTCTTCGATTTCTCGAATTTGAACTTCCCATAATCCATAATCCGGCACACAGGCGGCACGGCATTGGAGGCGACCTCCACCAGATCCAGTTTGGCCTCCCGGGCCTTCTGGAGAGCCTCAGAGATCGCCATGACCCCGAGCTGTTCCCCATCCGCACTGACGACACGAACCATCGGCGTGCGAATGCCTTCATTCACATTAACCGTATCTTTACCCCTGGCTGGGATAGCTATCACCTCCCACTGATTTTGAGAAAATTTCCATACGGGGGTGATCCATGCCGGCGACCGGGGTGACCCGGCGGCCGGACTCAACGAGGAGTTTTGGATAGAACCCCATGAGCATTCCCTTCAGGGCGCAATGGGGTGAGAGATCGGGATCGCGTGGCGATCAGCCCCCGTCTCTTCTTAGCCGCCAAGATCGCCCCGTCAGGGACGGATCCTTGCAGGAAAGGATTCGTACTAAGGCAACGTACGGTGGGCGATACTGGAATTGAACCAGTGACCTCTTGCATGTCAAGCAAGCACTCTAACCAACTGAGCTAATCGCCCAATATTGCACGAAGTCCGCAAAAGCGCCCAGCCCTTGCGGTCAGAAACTCATGCTACGGCCCGGCCTTCTTTGTGTCAAGTCCCCCTTCGGGACCCAGGGTCCGCCCCAGAACCAGGGCGATTCGGGCGCATTCGACCGTCAGCACGCGGAATTGATCCAGGGTCAGAGACTGCTGACCGTCACAAAGCGCCGAATCCGGGTCGTGGTGAACCTCCAGAATCAGACCATCCGCCCCCGCGGCGATGGAGGCGCGGGCCATCGGGGCCACCATCTTTCGAATCCCGACGGCATGGCTGGGGTCGATGATCACCGGAAGATGCGTGAGCTCTTTGAGTACCGGGACGGCGCTGAGATCCAGTGTGTTGCGTGTATAAGTATTAAAGGTCCGGATCCCACGTTCGCAAAGGATCACCTTATAGTTGCCGCCCGCCATGATATATTCAGCTGAATTGAGGAGTTCCTCGATGGTCGTTGCGGGTCCTCTCTTTAACAATACAGGTTTATCCAGCAAGGAAAGGGCGTTCAACAATGTGAAGTTCTGCACATTCCGCGCACCCACCTGAAGGATGTCGACATACCGGCATGCCGGTTCGAGGTGTGAGATATCCATCACCTCACTGACGACCTTGAGCCCGAACGTATCGGCCGCCTTTCTAAGGATTTTCAACCCCTCGACCCCAAGGCCCTGAAAGGAATAGGGTGAGCTTCTTGGCTTGAAGGCGCCGCCTCGCATCACCTTGGCGCCGGCCTGCGCGACCCCCTCGGCAATTCGATTCACCTGGTCCTCGCCCTCAACGGCGCACGGACCGGCCATAAGGATCACCTCCCGGCCGCCCACCACAACATCCCCCACTGCGACGTGAGTATCCGACGCGCAGAACTGCCGGCTGGCAAGTTTGAATGATTTGGTGATTTTTGTGATTTCGGTGACACCGGGGAGACGTCTGATCGCTTCCTCTGGAAAATCAGCAGGGCCGAGCGCACAGAGGAGCGTCTCGCCCTCACGATCCATCCGGTGAACACTGTAGCCGGCGGAGAGGAGTTTTCGGCGCACTTCCTGGATTTGTTCCTCGGTCGGCCGGGGAGCCATTGAAATCTTCATCGGAACGTCAGCATGGTGGTTCTACAATGACCACCTTGCCTTCTCCTTTCACCAGCTCACCAAGCACCCAATAATCGATTCCATCCACCCCCAGTTTTTCACCGGTACGAGGAAGATCTTCCCTATCGATCATCAGGACCCAGCCGATTCCCATGTTAAAAACTCTGAACATTTCCTTCTCGGCCACATCGCCCCGCTCCTGAATCAATCGGAACAATGCAGGAACATCCCAGGAGTTGTTGAGGATACGGGCATCCAAATTCTTTGGGAGCACGCGGGGGATATTTTCCAGAATCCCGCCCCCCGTGATATGCGCCATCGCCTTTACCAGCCCGGCCTGAAGGAGGGGCCGGACATGAGGCAGATAGAGAGTATGAGATTTCATGAGGGCCTCGCCCACCGAAATCTGAAGGGACGGCGGGATATCGGTCCATTGCAAATCACCACGGTCAAGCAGGACGTGACGCGCTAATGTATAACCATTCGTATGGAGACCGGATGAGGGCAAACCGATCAGGATATCCCCGCTTTCAAGACAGGAACCGTCAATAAGACGTTCACGTTCGACGACACCGACCATTGTCCCGACGAGTTCCACATCACCCGGCGCATATATTCCGGGCATCTCAGCTGTTTCCCCTCCAAGCAGGGCGCAGCCGGCTTCCCGGCAGGCCTTGACCATGCCGTCGGCCATCCGGCCGATAATCTCGGGATCCAGCCGACTCATCGCAATATAGTCGAGAAAGAAAAGAGGTTCGGCGCCTTGCACCAGCACATCATTGACGCCGTGAGCGACAATGTCATACCCAACGGCTTCCCACATGCCGGTCAAAGCGGCGACTCTCATTTTGGTGCCGACGCCGTCGACGCTGGCGACGAGGATCGATTGATCCGACGCCTTGGGAAGTGCTATACACCCGCCGAATCCGCCCACACCGGAAACGACATTCGATCCATAGGTCGATTGACAGAGAGCGCCGATGCGTTGCCGGACGAGGTCAGCCCTGCCCCTATCAACCCCGGCTTCTTTGTAGCGATCCACAGGTAGACCTCCCACCACCTTCATCCCCGCCGGGGTTTCTTCTATCAGGGGCCGCCGACCGATTCCCGGCCGGCCGCCATGTCGGTGTCGATTTCGGAATTGGCGGTGATGTCATACTCCGTCCAAACGGGTCTCAAGAGCTGAGAGCCCGCTCGGTTGGTCGCTTGGAGGACGGCGAAGACAACGGCCTCATCAGGATAA